>PLSG01000043.1 GCA_003164155.1 Parachlamydiaceae bacterium
CACTAGTCTGTGCTTTTACAGTAGAGGAATTGCGTCGAATAAAATATGCGTAAGATGCGTTTTTTCCCAGTGTTTAAGGTACCTGATAAGGTCTTGTCTGTCCGCCAGGGCACCAAATGACGAGGATCATTTTTTCTTGAAAAAAGACAGGTGCTACAACAGGGTTATACTGTGGGCGAATCCTGTAGCCTAATTCTAATATTTCTTTTTGAATCGCATCGATTTTATTTGGTGCCAAGCCGATGGGAGGAAAAACTGGTTGACCATCTCTTTCCTCGATGCCAACTATGAGGTAACCGCCACCCCAGTTGTTAATATCATTTGCAAAGGCCGAAACTGTACGAATGACCCCTTCAGGATTCCATCCCGCCTTGAATTCCAGGCGTTCCCACTCAACAATCTGCCCTTTAAGCAACTCATCAATATTGATCGGGAGGGCCATCATTGCAAAGCCTTTGGTAAAAATACGTTTGTAAATTCTCTACAACACATCAGCAAGTTCGCTTTTTTCTTTGAGGCCATTTTGTTTTATATGGTTCTTTTTTTTGTAATTTGAGAAAATTTTTTGCAGTTTTTGAATAGCCAAAGGTGAAGGTTTGGCTTTTTGGTTTTCCCAGCGATTAACTGTGGGAAATGAAACCCCAAGCTTTGCAGCAAACTGCTCTTGAGTTAATCCCATTGAAAGTCTGATTTCACGAATAGCGGGTAAAATTTTATCTTCTAACATATCACTGTTCAAACGGACCTTTGACTTGCTTTTTAGAGGTTTATCTGTATATCATACCTTATAAATTATGCTATATTTACATACAAGTAAAATCAGAGTCGTAGAGAACCAAAAACATAAAGCTAAAATCAAGTTTTTGAGCATGCTATGGATACCTCTGAGCTTAGTTGTGCAAGCAGTATGGGGCCTATAAGGCCAAAACAAATATTGTGGAGGCGAGTCTCAATCAAGCGCCTGCGACACACTTTAAATATGGGTTTTGCTGAGATCAGCGTCTATAACGGGCTTTGCAAGAACGTATCCAGCATCCATGGTTGGGGAAAAGGCCAAGTGGAATTTCCTATTTGCCATATGTGTGATTGGGATTGGTCCGACAAGCACTCGAAAGACAGCTTATAGAGGTGGTNNAGTTTTCTATGTCAAAAGATCATTGGGTTTCTAGGTTTCTATTGCGATCATTCGCAGCAAGTGACAGTGAAATAGTTCAGGTATACAACAAAAAAAGCAAGACTCATTTTGGCTGTTCTGTCAATAATCTATGTGCAGAACAGGGATTTACAACTTTTAGTCCAGATCAGATTCCTCCAGGGATGGACGGAAGAATTTTAGAAAAAGAATTAAGTCATTGGGAAAGTCTACATACAAATACTTTAAAAAATTTACTTCAACAACGTTCAATTGAGGCAATAAGCCCCGAAGATTTTTGGGAATTAGTGCGCTTTGCTATTTGGCTCTATCTTTGTAATCCTGCACACAGGGCAATGCTTCGCAAGGGATGGTCTGATTTGCATTTAATTAAAGCAAAGTCTCTTTCAGGTAAGGATCTGGATAGAATATCTCTAAAATGCTTTGGCTTATTATTACCCCACGCCTATTTGCGAAGGCTCATAGAAAGTTCCGCTTCTCAAGAAGAATTTCTTCAGTCGGAATTTTTAGGAATAGTGCTAAAGTGTGCAGATTCTACCTTCAATTTAGTTCAAGAGAAGTATGCTTGGAGCCTTGCTGATTACAAAAATGTCAACTTAAAACTATGTACATCAGACCGACCGGTTTTACTTGGAACCGATACATTACAAGCGCCTGTCGGCTTTGGCACTCCAGCAGCAACACTATTTTTCCCGTTGTCACCCGATCTCTGTCTAACCGGTAGAAATGTCGGAAAAGAGAAAAGATTTATTCAAAGCAGTAATATAGTGACGGATCCANNCAGCTGAAATGCCGAGGTTGCTCATGTGGGCTAAATCCAGCCAATTTATCATAGCGGCCAATAAATCAGACTTACCGCCATCTGGAGCCGAGCTACCTAGTTATACGCCCTCAATCATTCATTCTGAAAAGGGCGTGTGGATGCTGGAAAGATAGATTAAGATTAAGGCATGCTTACCAAGGATTCAAGACCCAAAAAATCGCCTGGCTTAACTTCTGTAGCAAAAATATCTGCCGAAAGGGGGACTGTGAATAATGTGGCTCCATGACCCTCTTTCATCCAAGGCACACAAACACAGTATCGCGATTACTGTAATATTTTATTCTTACCCGAATTCATTTTCTTTGCTAAGCTAGCCGCATTAACCCAAGGAATAGCTGACATGCGAGTCAAGTTAGAGCAAATAGCAGACATTCGAACTGGATACACATTTCGGGAAGCTGTGAATAGAGCTGAACGCGGCGGCGTGCCATTTGTTCAAATGAGTGACTTAGAAGACCTTAACCAACAAAATATAAGCAGGCTTAAAAGAACCAACATGAAAATTCGCCCTGACTGGGTACTTCAAGAGGGGGACCTCCTCATTAAGGCGCGAGGGACTGATTTTTATCCTGTAATTGTGCAAAAAGAGCTTCAGGGAGCAGTGTTTACGCATCCACTTCTGAGATTGCGCCTTAACCAAGCACTTGCGCTTCCTGAATTTATAGCCTGGCAACTAAGCCAGCCCAAAATTCAAAAGCAACTTTTGCGTTTTGCGGCCGGCACCTTGGTGCAAGTGCTGAATTTAGATGCTTTTAAAGAATTAGAATTGGATCTTCCTGCCCTGCGGCAGCAACAATGCGTTCAGGCGATACAGCCACTCATCAGGCGCGAGGAAAAATTGTTAAGTCTATTGGCCATCAAGCG
>PLSG01000452.1 GCA_003164155.1 Parachlamydiaceae bacterium
CATTATTGCTAAATTTTGGAACATCATCTAGCAAAATCACTTCGCCCTCTGCCCCAAAAAATAATGGCTTACCTGCATTGACCGTGGTGGATAACATGCGCGGAAATCCCCCACTTTTCATGAAGTACTGCTTAAAATGTCCACGCTTATCGAGCCGAATTGCGCTGGTCTGGCTAATAAAGGGAATATCTTCACTCGTCTCAAACTCATAGCCGTGATGTGTTTTCTTAAAGTATCCGAAGCTTATACCTCCCAGCAAAAGGGTATACATATCCCCCGTTTTTTTAGACNNTCGCGTGGCCCTTAGCGCTGATTTCCACGGGAACGGTCCAAATTCCGCCCGTCAGAGTAAACACTCCAGAAAGAGCTACAAAGGCTTTTTGTAGTTTATCCTCCACCACTTTCACAATTGGCACAACGTTTAAATCTCGGCGCCGGTAATTGGGATCTGGATTAGATGGCAAGGGGGGTTCTAGAGTAAAAGACAGTGAGACGCCATCATCATGGATATGAAAACGGCGAACTTGTTCCGTGTACTGTTGAAACACGGGGGGTTGTTGTGAAGCATCCATGTAGAACCCATCAAAATCCTGCCCCATAATTAACAAAGTAGGGTTATCCTTTATTTTGTCCATGTACCCGCCAGTTACCTTGAAGGTATCGTCAAAAATCTGCCGAATATGTTCCACCGCCGTTTCCCCATCTGAGGGATGTACAACCCAATGAATCAGTCCAGGGATATTAATGGCAGTGAGCGCATTTTTAGTATCGAGATTTCCGGTAGACGTGTCAACTCCGTAGCCGCCTGTGATATATAGCGTATTGCCCGTCTGATAAGCTTGCGCAGCTGTTACAGACAACAGATCGATCTGCTCTCGGGTCAGCCCTGATTGTACATCGCGCAATGAACGCGTATAGGTTTTTTTGTTAAGAGGGTCGATGACAAAAACTGTAGTATTTTGCAGGTTAATGGGAAAATTGTTAGTGCTGTTTGCAACAAAGGTGTGCATGCCGTCTACTCTGCCGGTGATGAGGAGCCATTTATCCTCATAAATCCCGTGCACATAGGACTGGATCCCCATGGGCAGTTCAAAGTTTGCTTTTTCAAGTTTTACACGAAAAGGCAAGGAATGCTCCGAGTGAATTTTGCTAGTTTGAGCTGTTTGGTTGTCAGCAGCAAGTGCAGCGCACCATCCCATTCCAATAAATTGGGAGAGCACTAATAGACGCGCGAACATATATTTTTTCATTATTCCCCTCTTTGATATGCTTGAAAGACACCATAGATCACCGAAAACACTAAATATTTTCTTGCATCTTACTGGAAGGGGTTATTTCTATAAAAGAAAAACTATGTGTCTTTATTTTTCCTGATGGCCTTGGCTCGACTTTATGATTTTTTTCAGTCTTCCGGATAATGCCGAATCATCCAACAAAAACATTCTCTCAGCCATCTGCTTGCCATGCCAAATGTTTATTCCGCGTGAGGAAAATGATGGGTTCAGGTATTTTACTAAGGTGTTTCTGCAATCTCCAATCTATATAATCAATTCGCTAACTTTAATTTTTAAAATATTAGGCATGCATGGCTTCAATAACCGGATCTTCAAGCGCTATGCCCTTTCCAGGAGTTTCACTCCCTTCTATGACTGCCGAAGCAGATATTTATCCTTCGCAAACTTTTTGTCCCTCAATACGTCTTCCTAGACATACCATCCTACCTGACATCGAAGAAGAGGCCGTCAAAAGGACGTTTACGGGAGTAAAGTGCCAAGCCACCGAAGCACTTACCACTGATAAATGGGCAAATCTGCTCAAGACAGCCAGAAAAATGAATCGCGCCATGTATGTTTTGGGATGCGTACAGCACAAGGATGCCATGGGCCGCATCGTCTACCGCTGTTATGATGGCTCCATGTTGAAAAAGCATTTAGAAACGCGCGATACAGATCCCCTTGCGAAGATGCCCATCGACCAGGTTTATTTTTTAGCTTTGAAGTTTTTTCACTTCGACAAAGAGGGCGAAAAAAAAGCGCTGCCAGAAAGCGAACAAGCCTTTGAACCCCTTTTGGAAGAGCTCGATAAGGTTAGGCATTATGATATAGCTAACCCCCTGTCTTCCCGGGTGAATCCTATCATTGCCCAAGCTATAGAACTCTTAGATTTAACTTCCTGCGGCGAAGAAGATGAAAAAGCTGAGTTGGATACAAGGCGCAAGAAAGCACGCGAGATTCTTCGAAGCAATCAGTGCTGGGATTTTGCCGCTACGCATTTGCAAAAAAATGCACCATGTGAATATGTGCAATGGCTGACCTTCGAAGCGCAATTTGGTTTGGCTAAGGCGCAGAGAGATCTGGGAGAGCACTATTTAAAGTCTGAGAATAAAGCCGCAAGCTTTAAATGGTTTTCGAAAGCGGCTAGTCAAGGCGACTGTTTAGCGCAATTTTACCTAGGGGAAATGCACCTGAAAGGTGAAGGCGCAACCAAAGACCTGGCCGAGGGAATGAGATGGCATAAATTAGCTGCCGAGCAAGGCGATATGGATTCTCAATTTACTATTGGCTTGCATTTCGCAGAAATGGGGGATTTTGCTTCCGCGCATAAATGGTATTTAGCTGCCGCTAAACAAGGCAAAATAGAGGCTCAATTGAATTTAGCTGTTTTATACTGGAATGGCCAAGGGGTTGAGGAAGATCTATGGGAAGCATTTCAATGGTGCGCGAAAGCCGCAACCCAAGGGAATATTATCGCGCAAAGAAATTTAGGAGCATGGAAAGAACAGTGCCATAGCTTTGCTGAGGCCTATAATTGGTTTTCTCTCGCCGCTAAACAGGGATGCCCCATAGCACAATATAAACTTGGAAATTTCAACGAATTTGGAAAGGGCAAGGATATAGATCTAGCTGAGGCATATAAATGGTATCATGCGGCAGCCATTCAAAAATTAGCAGATGCCCAATCTAAAGTCGGAGTTTTTCTATTTTCAGGCCAAGGGACCTCCATAAATAAGAATGAAGGCGTTAAATGGTATTTGGCTGCGGCGGAGCAGGGTCATGTAGGTGCTCAATATAACCTAGGCGAATGCTTACGGGTAGGAGAAGGCACTCCAAAAAATCTCCTAGAAGCCGAAAAATGGTATCAGAAAGCGGTCGATCAAGGTTTCTCAGCAGCGGAAGAAGCGCTTAAAGAGTTACGCGCAGTTAAGCAAGAGGAAAGAAAGGCTTAGATTGCCATGGAAGACACCGAAGCCAACGTTCTGAAAATGTGCCGCGCCCCTTTTGAAGGGGTAGGCATGGACATCGTCATTATCTGCGCAGCAGCGGCGCAGCAAGCCGCCTTCTGGCTGCAGCGGCTCAACGAAACCAAAGGCAAACTGCTCAAAGCAGAAGCCTTGGTCATGGCCGTATGGGAAGACTGGCCAAATGGAGCAGGCAATGGCTTGGGGACGCTCTATGCCTATCAACAAGCTTGTTCAAAGGCCAAGGCAGAATGGGGTATCGATATAGCCCAAAGGCTAGAGGCTGGCGCTTCCGTAGCCATCTACCATACCGCAGGCAAAGGCAAACGCCTTTCCCCTCTGACATTTAGTGAAAATTGCGATAAGCCGGCCATCAAACTCCCCGGATTTATAGAGCTGCA
>PLSG01000413.1 GCA_003164155.1 Parachlamydiaceae bacterium
CCCATACCGCTCCTCCGGAGCTCAGTCCATGTTCTCCAGGAGTACGGTCCTTAACGTCTAATACCAAGTTTAAATTAAAGGACTTTTTTCTTCTTGAGCGCTGATTAGTTTGGCCAAAGCTTCTCTAGAAGCGACAAATTCTTTTAAATAATCCGTGCCTTTTAGCTTGCGCAAGAAAAGACCTAGCATAAAATCGTTGCACAAAAATTTTAAGGGAAGGCTATCGCGTGCAAGGTACTTATAGGCAAGTTTAAGCCAATGCATGGCTAATTGGCAAAATTGACTGCTGCATTCCGCAGAGAGAAGCCTCTTTAACATATCCGGAGGCATTTTCTGCATATTCACGCGCACTGATTCGAACATCTCAAGAGGTTTTACACCAACCTTATCTAATGTTTTGACTAAATCCTTAGGGATAACGTCCATCACAGAGGCGTTTTGCTTGTAAGCATCCAAACAAGCCGGGTAAAGGGCTGCCTGGAAAAAGAGGGATGGAAGAAATTCCGGCAAAGGCTTTACGGGAAAGACTCCAGCTAAAAAAGGCTCAAGAAAATCGTCAGTATAGCGAGAAAGCAATGCAAAGTGACCCTCACTTAAATCACGCGTATAGCCCTGCCGCATTAACCTATTGGTGAACAACGTTTGGGCAGTATTCACAAGTATAGCCCCCTCCTTTTCTTTTACAGCCAAAGCGGCAAGGCTTTTCATTTTTTGCATTAAAAAGGGATAATTCTCTACTTCGATAACATCTGAACATCCCTTTGCAAAAACCATCGCGTGCCATTTTATTTTTATTAAGCTACTTAATTTGACAGTCGATTCCACCTTTTCTAAAGCTTTTAATACACTATCTGCCGCCTCGGCACTGTAGATATTTAAAGCTCTTTTGAAAATTTCTTCTCCCAGCTCAAGACACAATTGCGGACAGAAAGAAGCATACAAGGGTAGCATTGCTAAAAAGGTGTGGTTGGCTGGGTCTAAGGGCGTCAAACATCCGTAGGTGGCATTGTCTTTCTTTAATGCTCTCGATAAAGCTTTTAATTTATCAGTTTCTTTTTCCATTACAGGCTTGATCCATTCATGCACTTCATCTGCCGATAAGTGCTGCTTTAAAGTACTTATGCAGGCTTGAGCTTGCCCGGGTTGTTTCGCTTGCATATAGCNNATAAAAACCAGTTCACGACTGAATGGCCTTTCTAAAGGCGTTTTTAGCAAATCTAAACCGGTAGAAAAAGCCGCATGCGCAGCCTCTAAACAACTAGCTTGAAGGTCTCCTTCAAATTGACACAAATGGGTGGCTAAAGCGAAAAGAGAATGAGACAGCTTATTCCTCTCTAGGTCATTTGTTTTTTTTTGAAGAGATGCTACAATCAGCTCTCTGTCTTCGAAATTCATAGAATCTAGATGACTTCTAAACCCACCGATAACCTCAGCTAAATGCGCGAAGTCTTCAGCTGTCAGTTCCTTTATATGTGGCAGGGCCTGGATCAGCATTTTAGGCAAATGCTTCCATTTGTTGTGCTCAAGTTCTAGATGAGGCACCCATTGGCGATATAGCAGCAACGCATGCGCAAATTTTCTTTGCAAGAGCTTTGGGAATAGCGTCATAGCCAACCCAGCTATTGTCGGACAAGGAGTGTGCGAGACGAGTTCCCCTATCCTTTGGATTTGCATAAAAGCGATCTTAAGGGCAATTTCTGAGGAAGACGAAATCGCAAGAGCTAGCATTTGTTTAGCCAAGTCGATTTGTTCGTCATTCAACGGCGCAGACCATGTTTTGGTGACAGCTGAAGCCAGACGATCAAATCGCCTCCATACCAAGCGCTGATCAATCCCTTTATTTAAAACCGACGCCTGTTTTTTTAAGATTTGAAAAAGTAGTTTTTGAGCGTGCGCGGGAAAACTATTTTTCTTAAGCATGGCAACAGCTAAGTTATACGCCCAATCCAAGGTGTCGCTATCTTCTCTTTGAGCCAACACTTCAATAGAGGCATATATAAAGTGCATGTGTTTTTTAGAGCAATTTGTCACTTGTGTGTTTAACCACTCTGACAAGAAAGAAGCATTTTTGCACTGGAGATCAGGAGGCTGCGCTGCATGAATGATGCAGTAGCGCAGTTTGAAGTCTGCCTCTTTATCGGACACCTCTAAACATGCGGCCAAGTCTATAAAGATGGCATCCTTGAGCAATGCCGGTTCTAGCTTCTTGGCTAGATTGAGCAGAAAGGTAATGGCGTCAGTTTGGTTGGCCTCTTTTTCATCCTCTACCCATGACTTAAACTTTCTCGTTAGCTCTTCTATTTCACGCGTCTTCAGGACACTCATTCTCATTTCTACCAAGATGCTAAATAAAGCGTGAATTTGCACGCATTTGCCCGCATCAATTCCGGAAATGAGAAGGAAAGCGGCTTCTCTTAAAAAGTGGGATAAGGTTAGGGCGTGAATGTGAGTGGATAAAGAGGAATCAATGGTTGACAAATGCTCAAGCAAAGCCTTTCCCCATGTTCTATATGTGTGGGCGGCGATACCAAGATGTGTAGAAGCTCCATGACCTAGTGCTATGAGCTTGGTGCAGATTTGAATAATCCCTGGCAAATCGGCCTTTTCTGGCGTAAAGCCTGCAGAAAAGATTGGTTGCAGCGTTACGGCGGTATAGAAAAAACTTGGCGTATACGTTTGCATGGCTTGAGCATCCACCAAAGCGGTGATCAACGGTCGCAAAGAAAATTGTGCACAAACTTCAGGGAAATTGCTATTTTCGGCAATCATTTGCAAACCGGCACAAGCATACTCTGGATGGGTTTCGTGGCGTTTAATCCAACGGAAAAGCATCTGAGGAAGTCCTTTTGACTTCCAAAGTTCTGCAAAAAAAGCAGGCTGCTTTTCTTTACAAGTCATAAGCAGTTCAATCGCGTTTATTTCTAAGGAAGGTTCAGCTAAACGCGCCGTAGACTCTATAAGGAAGCGCAACGGAGGACAAAACACCTCGTTAGTTACAATTATGTTTTCTATAACCTCTAAATAGGCATAGGCGGTTTGTAAATGAAAGGTGGTTGACCCTCTATAAACCAGCAAAGAAAAAGCTGAAATAGCGGTAGCGGAGCTCTCCACACTCAAGGCGTTAGCTGCAAGTTTTGGACTGCGCAGTGCTTCGTTCAAAAGATCTCCTATCCAGGAAATTTTACCTAGCCTTTTATCGGGCTTCAAACCATCTTTTAGCACAGTCAAAGCCTCTACCAGGGTGTACACTAATATTAGATTATCTTCTGGAGAAATGCGCTTTTCTAAATGTGCTAAGTTGAGGCACTCATAAAATTGTCTTATTCTATCCCAACAAGGGGCTTGTTTTACCGCCTGGCAAGCAGAATGCAGAACGATATAGCTGATTTTTTGTTGTTCTTTTTTGGAGATATAGGCATAGGATGCGGGAGTGCTTAACACATTTTGTAAATACAAGACACCCTCAGAGCATTCTTCGAGCGTTATAGCAGGTTTAATCGACAAAGAATGTGTGAGCAGCCAACTGAGTAATTGCCCCACATCAGTCTGGTGCTTTTGATCAGCCACTTCTTTATACTGCTCCCAGAGGGCTTTTTGGAGTTTAGATTGAATGATTTTGGCATTTTCAGGCGAATCGTTTTGCCTGCGCAAGTAGCTGTAAAAATGCCATCTATATTTCAGATCGAAGATTTTTTCACACTTGCTAAACATATCTACAAATAAACGGAGCATAGTGGACTTATTGGGCTTCTCAATAGTTATATCTCTTAATCCCAAAACTTTCAAAAAACTGCCAAAATTGCTGTTCAGCTCTTCTTTACGCCCCATCTGGTCATTTTTAAAATATTCTTTGACTATGTCTAAGGGATAGCTTTGGGGAAGATCAAAGTACACCCGTCCATTAGATTCGGTAAGGCAGAACTGTCCTCTTACAGAGTTTTTTTTAGAATCCATATAAGAGAAGTGACTAGCTTCTATAGAGGAAAGGGAGCTTTCTTTAGGTGATCCAAGGGTTAAGAAGGTCGCTAGCCGCAAACGCTTAAACAAAGTGGATACAAGTGCTGGCTCTTGGCTTATAAGATGTACATCGGCTGCCAGTTCCTTGTGAATGCTTTCGCTTTGCGCTTGCCATGCCAAAGCCAGTTTAGCACAATGCGTAGTCTGCTGATGCACATAACCCAAAGCTGTGACAAATTCAGCCACCCAAGCGCGCTTGAAAAGGGGATAGGTGCTTTTTTGGTGCAGGCTAAGCATTTCACTTAAAGACTCTATGGGCAATTTATGCAGCTGCTCCATGCCCAATGCAATGCCTGACTCATCATTTTGAAAGCCTTGAGCAGCTGTGCAGATTAAATGTAGACCCAAATGATTTGTTTTTTCAGGAAAGCAAAAACTATTTTGACGTTTTTGCATCATCTGATAAGCGGCTAGAATTTGCTCTTCGCTTTGACAATAACTCCTTTCTTGTGCACAACTTACCAGGCCTGTATCCAGGGCAATAGTCCAGCTATCAGCCGCTCCGCTCGCATGAAAAGGCAAAGAAGACTGGAAAGACACTTTTAGAGCTCGCACACCACGCAATCCAACGATCACTTCCTCACTGTCTGGAGAATGTGTAAGCTCACTGAAATATTTGGCGAGAACTAATAACGGAGAGAGCTCTTTTTTATCGTGGCCAGGTTTCAAAAAGGCTTCTCTTTGCTTTATCCGCAAATAATTAATCATTAAGTTTTTATAGTAAATTTCCAATGGGGCACTCGTCACCCTAAAAGGTGCGTAGACAATTAATTCAAGCGGCTTATGAAGCTCATCTGCTCCGGTTAAGGTGTAATTGGCCACATCGCCGGCCAACAAAATATCTAAGGCATAAATATTGTGGCTATTTTTTTCAAAAAGTGAGCAAAGTATATCACTTTTAGTGGATATAGAGCCCTAGATGCCACCCAAGGCTGGGTCGCTAAGCGCTATCTTGATGAATTGCGCTAGTTCACGTAGATCAATCTCTAAACAAGTGCTGACAAGGCTCTGTGTGGAAGAACTTACAACATCTAAAGGTTCTATTTTAATAGGTGTTTGTAGAACTTTCTCAAAGCGTGCTTTTTGCTCTGCGGTCCATAAAGCTATTTCCTTTCTATTTTTGTAAAGATAAGCTTCTTCGCTAAGGGCAGGCACAGCAGCTTTGAGCGGCTTTCTCTCAGAAGATATACTTGAGATATTTTCAGCTTTGCCTTCGGCTTCTATGGAGGCGGGCCGATAAGCCATAGCTTTTCCAGGGGGGAAAGGCACCTCCGCTTTTTCCAACAAAATGACCTATCTTTCCAACGTAGCGTCTATTTTAG
>PLSG01000430.1 GCA_003164155.1 Parachlamydiaceae bacterium
ATATAAAATCAAAGGCAACATAGCCCCTATAATTGTTCCTAAAGCAATTACGCCAATCATCGTAAACCCAACAGTCTCGGCTATTATAAACCAATGTTCACCATAGAGATGAGAGAATAAACTAAAAAAGGCTATCCGCAGCATACCTATGATGCCTAAAAAGCAGCCTAACAAAATACCGGAAACAATTTCCCGCCGCAACACCCTCCACCAATCCCCAAACTGCATCTCTCCCTGAGAAATGGCGCTAATTACCAGTGAACTGGCTTGAGAGCCGGCATTTCCCCCTATAGAAATGATGAGCTGGCTTAAGGGCAGAAATTCAAAGGTGCTAGCGGCGACTTTAGTAGGCAGCGCGCCAAAAATCCTAGTTTTGGCTAACATGCTTTTTCGAGATATTAAATCGGCAATTTCAAAAGGCGATAGTAAATTTAGAGCCTCCCTTAAATCTTCAATATCGCCTTGTTTGACCAATTCATCAATCGAAAGTGCCGGAAGGGTTTTCACCGTAGACATCCAAATAATTTAATGGTTGTTATCTAGCCTTTTCAACCGATAAGGTAAATAAGGCCCTCAAGACAGATAACAGCTTGGCATAGGAAATTCAAGCCACAAATTTAAACGCAGCTAAAAAAATATATTTGACACAATATTTCCTAAAATGCTACACAGGAAATGTCAATTAGTTGCCGTCGAGATAAGGTCTTAAAGCCAATCCAGTAATAGGAAAAGGAGCCATGGCATATGAATCTAGAAATCTGGCTGCCGGCGATGTTTTTCCTCGGTATTTTTTCGATGGGTTTATGCTACCTGTTTGTGCAGGCCTGCGAGAAAATATAAACTATACCACGCATTTCAGGCTTTAGCAGCCTTGCGCTGCGTTGGTAAACTCAGTTAAATTCGAGCCCCCATGAGGTAAAATCCATGATCATTCTGACAGCCTTAGTTGCAGCTTTTTTATTCGTTTACTTACTTATGACCCTTCTGCGGCCGGAATGGTTCTAAAAAAATAATGGGCAAAGCTAATACGCACACCAGAGGAGTTAACAGTGTTTATTCAGACTTGGTTACTGCCATTTGCCCTACTTGCCACGGCAACGATCATCGCTTTTCCTTTAAGCCGCTATCTGGCGTGGATCATGGATGGAAAGTACCGCCCTTTGCCGGTTTTTGGATGGTTTGAAAAAAATTTAAATACAGGTCCGCAAGACTGGAAGCAATATGCCAGTTCCCTGCTCATCTTCAACACCGTCTTGTTTATCTTTGGTTTCACGGTATTGATGCTCCAACCATGGATGCCGTTAAATCCAGAGGGTAAAACACTACTGGCTCCCAGCACTATCTTCAACAGCGTGGCTTCTTTCATGACCAACACCGATCTTCAACATTATTCCGGCGATCAGCATTTAACAAATTTTAGCCAGATTTTCTTTTGCATCACTAATCTTTATATTTCTGCTGCCATAGGCTTTAGCGCATTGGTAGCCATCATTAGAGCTTTGCGCAGCGATGCTTCTATGGGCAACTTCTTTTTGGATGTGTGGCGTGTGGTCACTTATATTTTCGTGCCCTTTGCCTTTGCCTTTGCGCTGCTTTTTTTGCAGCAGGGCAGCCCCATGACTTTACAGAGCTCCCATCAAATTGCCACTCTCGAACAGGGCTCCATGGGCACTACCGAAAAAGGCGAGGCAAAGCCTCAAACTATTGTCGTGGGACCGGTGGCGGCATTTGAATCGATCAAAATGCTGGGTACAAACGGCGGTGGATTTTATGGAATGAATTCCGCGCATCCTTTTGAAAATCCCACAGGGCTGTCCAACTTTTTCAACACCTTGGCCATGATGATTTTCCCTTTTGCACTGGTGCTGATGTATGGGCGCATGTTGGGGCAAAAAAGACATGGCCTAGTAATCTTTAGTGTCATGCTGTTTTTTATGACTTGCACCGTGGTTTGGTCAGTTTATTTTGACACTTTAAAGCCAAATCCAGCATTGACCGAACACGCGGCCAGGTCATTTGAAATGCCCAATTCCACTGTACTTGGCGAAAAAAAGGTCATGCAGATACCCGCCATAGCTAGCTTGCCGGTTGATCAACACCTTGGAAATCTTGAAGGCAAGGAGATGCGCTTTGGAACTTCCGCAGGTGCTACTTTCGCGGCACTCACCACAGATGTGACATGCGGTGCAGTAAATGCCGAGGCAGACAGCCTCAACCCCATGGCTGGCCTCTCCCCCATGGTGGGGATGTGGCTGAACTGCTTTTTTGGAGGCAAGGGTGTGGGAATGATCAATATGTTGCTCTTCATCATCATCGGCATTTTTCTGGCGGGTATGATGGTGGGACGCACGCCCGAATATCTTGGCAAGAAAATTGGAAGTCGCGAAATCAAACTGGCCATCATCGCTATCTTAGTTCACCCCTTCATGATCTTGCTGCCTACGGGCCTATTTGCCGCGACGGCTTGGGGGATGAATGCCATTAGCAATCCTGGGGCGCATGGATTCTCGCAGATCCTCTATCAATTTTCGTCGGCCTCAGCCAACAATGGTTCAGCTTTTGATGGTTTAGGCGTAACTTACGGCTTCTACAACAACCCCAATCCAGCCCCTGAGGCCATTGCTTTGGATATAGCCACCGGCCTAGTCATCA
>PLSG01000060.1 GCA_003164155.1 Parachlamydiaceae bacterium
ATTCGTGCGCTGCGTAAGCTGCGCGCCGCGTGCCCATTCATTTTCAGCTATGGGATGGAATGTAACTTTTAACTCTAAAGCCTTGATAAATTGCCCTAAGTTCAACTGCTGCGATTGCTTAAACTGCTGTCTTTCCATATCCTGTTTATATAGAGTTGTGCGCTGGCGATCTTCTTCTGTGATCATAAGGCGATCGAATGCCCACAGGTGCATCAGAAAGTGCGCCATTTCCTGTTCAGGAGGCAGCTGCAATGTCAATGCCTCGGGACAGTTTTGCTGTACATCTAGGCATTCGATGGGGTTGTCGTCAAGGAAGATAAAGCTATCTAGTCCGAGTTTAAGGTCATGCGCTATTTCCTTTAAATTGGCGGATTTGGGATTCCAGTTAATTTTTAAAGCGGTGAAATCGTCTTTTTTAAGCTGCATGTTTCCATTTTTTTCAAACACCTCCTCCACATCCAAAGCATTATTTTTACTACATAGAGCCAGTAGCATCCCCTGTTCTTTTTGGCGAAGTGCAAAATTTTGCAAAGCTTGAAAGGGCGCAGAAATTTCAATTCCACAATAGCCCACTTCCCCACAAATGCCTTTCCAGAGGGTATTATCGGCATCTAGCGCAAAAACTTTTTTTGGGATATGCCTTAAATTATGCACGGTCCGCATTAAATACAGGCTAAGTGCAGCATACATTTCTGGGCTATAGGGCATGTGTCCCAACGCGTCTGCCGTGACATCAAAAACTTGCTCGACCGGATAAAGTTGCTTGAGTTTTTCGGGCGACAAGACATAGAAACCCCATTGTGAAGCCATTTGCAAGATCTTTTTTTGCTCAACATCAAATGCGTCACCATCCTCAGTTGAGGGACAGGGAAATAGAATACAGGGAGCCGATTTTCTTTGATGATATATTTCCAAAGCCTCTATGAATTTCTCAATGGCAAAGGCGCTTTGCTGTGAATCGCGTGTCCAATCTTCTAAGCGAAAAAGAATGATATTTATGCCTTGATGATTTTTGGCAAAGGCACTCTCGGGATCTAAAAGTTGCTGAAAGATTTGGTTATAAGGAGCAAAATCGAGTTGCATGCTCCATTGCAGTTTATCCGCCAACAAGTGCATCCCCTCTTGAACGGGTTCAGAGGTAAATGTCGCAGCCACAATAATTTGAAGGGAATTTTTTTTCATGAAAAAAGCCTATAATCTAAATTAACCTGATTAATTTTTTATCTTCCCATAGTTTTAAGTAATTGAGTACCCCTATCATGCGGAAGATTCAACTGCTCTGCGATTGTTTTGACAAATGTGTACTTGGGATACAAGAAGGCACAGCAAGTTGTAGCAGGGTATGCCGACAGATCTTCGCTCACTATGCCTTCTTGCAGCCCTACAGGCTGCGAAACTTTTACTATGCTAACCCAGGGCTATGCTCTGGGCTGTTGCACTGTCAGCCCTTCAGGCTGAGGAAGGGTTGTTGGGCTTCAATCGAATAGGCCTGAATTGGGTCACAAGCAAGGATGGGATTTTTGCAATAAAATGCCAAAAAATCAATAAATCGCCCCCCTGGGTAGACTCAAGAAATGCGCTGCTTAGCCTTCAAGCCCTATTGTCCCTATTGCTTGATCAGCGTAGCCACGGAGATATGTGGCCAATTGATCCCCAAAAAGTTTAGCATCACCGTCTGCGTATATTGCAGTTGCAAGAAAGTGGATCCATCGGATTGTTGCACCGTCTCTATCCAGAAGATCGCATCGAATTGTGTGGCGTTTGCGTTCAGAGTCAAAAATGGAATATTTAAAATCCCACCTCCTATAGGAATCGAACTGGAATTGTTCGTCGAGATCACCAGCACTACTGTATTGATAATATTTTGGCCTGCTGTGGCATCTTGAAGGAGCTGATTTGGATTGGCTACATAGGAGAGTTTAATTCCTGGCGGCAGGGGAGGATTGAGGAAGGGGTCTAGATAATTAGGAGAGAAAGCTGAACCATCGACTCTAAACGGCGTAGAGCTTACCGGAGTGAAAATCGGAGAGGGAACGTTGAGGATGAGTGTGCTTTGGGCAAGCACTGCATTGCCGTGGGGGATTGTGGCTAGGCGAACTACTGCTGGGTTAGGATTGTCGGGAAATACCGTCGTCGCCGGAACATTCAGCCAAATGCCTGGCTCTATATGCAGGGCTTCATTTGTCACTAAGTCGCTGATGCGTTGTAAATAGGTCAGACCAAAGAGGTCAATATCTGGTTGACCAGTTGTGCTGCCAGAAGCTGTGACTACGCCGCGGTTGGGAATAGAGCCGCCAATGGGAGTGAACTGGAGAATCTCAACCGTTGCGTTGAGCTTTAACCGAAAATCCTGAGGTCCTGTGCTAGGTGGCTGAGATGAAAAATCTGGCAATGAGATCAAGTTGAATCCATTCCCCACCCACGTTCCAGCTAAATCGGCAAGCGGTCCTAGCTCCGCAGCCATGGTTGATAATGGAAGACCTGGACGAGTATGTGGGGGTGGCGGAGCTGCTGGTGGGGGAGGCGCTGGTGGTGCATCGTCTCCAGGATTTAAGGCTAATGCGCGCATAAAACTGCAGTCCGAAAAAGATAGAGCATTTTTCCCTTCCATCAGGCTTAAATGCGGACAGCTCTCATGCATGGCGGGCATGGCATGCAGGGGGCTTGTATGACTAAAAACTGAAAGTAGTCCTACAGCGATTGAGTAGATAAACTTCATATTTATTTATTCCTAGTTGTTATGATAGTTAAAGAAGATCGAAATCAAAATTTTCCTGGAAAAGGCGCATTTCCCTGTTTTTCTATGATTGAAAGATGCGGTTAGATTTTCCAAAAAGCCATTTCCTACCCAAACTAAACGAAACGTTATAATATGCACGCACCCCTGGTAGCTGCTTTTCGACAGCTTTGAATAATGCTGTGATTTTGTCAAATATTTTGTAGGAAAAATTTTCCTGCAACTCTTTTCTTTTATTGTCTTGAGCTTGGAATGAAATCTATTGCTATAATTGCAAGGAATAATTTAAGTTCGCATATAGTTGAGTAGTCAAGGCCTTCTACAATTTTGAGCGAGGGTTTTT
>PLSG01000442.1:0-7747 GCA_003164155.1 Parachlamydiaceae bacterium
GAATCGGTGATTCAGGCGCGCAACCAAGCAGCTTCCGCCAGGGAGCTATTGGAAAAAGCCGGAGGCCCTACAGAGGGATCTATGAAGAACTTGCTGGGAGCTGAATCCACTTTGAAGAGCGCGCTTGGCAACGTGTTTGCATTGGCGGAAAATTATCCCCAGTTGCGCGCAAGTGACAACATGAAGATGCTTCAAGAAGAGCTAGCCTCGACAGAGAACAAAGTGGCCTTTGCCCGCCAAGCCTACAACGATCAGGCTATGACCTATAATACCACTCAGCAGCAGTTTCCAGCTGCGTTGATGGCTGGAGCCCTTGGACACCATCCTGTGGAACTTTACGAAGTTCAAGATCAAGCTGCCAAAAATGCGGTTAAAGTTTCTTTTAGCTCTGAGAATGTAAACAAGTAGATGCTAAAATTTGCCCTTATTCGTTCGAACTCTCTATAAAGGGAGGACAGACCATGGCAATGGATTTTTGGGAGGCACAAAGGCGGGCGCGTTCAAGGACTACGCTTTTTGTCTTTCTCTTTGTGAGCATGACATTGATAGTGGCGGTTTTAGTGGAATTGGGGATGCGCTATTTTGCCGGAGATAGCTATGCTCCACCATTTCCTGTGGCCGGTGCGGCATTTGCCTTGATCACCTTTGGGGTGGCGGGGTTCCAATATCTGAATTTTGGCATGAGCGGAGGCGGCTATGTGGCAGAGTCGCTCGGCGCCTGGAAAGTGTCTTCCACGACGACGCATCCTTTGGAAAGACAGCTGCTCAATATAGTCCAGGAAATGGCCTTGGCGGCCTCTTTGCCGGTGCCTGCCGTTTATATTTTGGAGGCTAATGAAATCAATGCCTTTGCGGCAGGCTTGACCCAGAAGGATGCGGCCATAACAGTTACCACGGGGACTTTGAAGCGTTTAAATCGCGACGAGCTGCAGGGCGTGGTGGCGCATGAGTTAGGGCATGTGCACAATGGAGACATGCAGATCAGCATGCGCCTGGCGGCTATGGTCATGGGGTTTTTCTTTATCATATTCATTGGACTGCGCATACTGCAGTTTTCTTCTTTGGGTAGGAATCGCGATGAAAAGCGCGAAGGCAATAATCCCCTGGTGATCGCCGCCCTGATTTTTATGGTGGCGGGAGCTTTTACCTGGCTGATGGGTTCGATTTTAAAGTCGGCGGTCAGCCGCGAAAGGGAGTATTTAGCCGATGCCTGTGCTGTGCAGTTTACGCGCAATCCGCAAGGCATTGGCAATGCCTTGCGCAAGATTGCCAACACAAAAACCTCGGATATGCCTCCGCAGGGGGCGGCATATTCCCATTTGTATTTCGATGACCGGACGGCCTTGAGCGGGTTATTCCAGACTCATCCTCCGCTTAGCAAGCGGATTGCTGCCATCGAAGGGCGGGCATACATCCCCAAAGAATGGAACATCCCCGAATAGGGTAGTGGATAGGGCAGATGCATATAAAATTGCGAAGAGGGCTGGATGTCTGCGGTTTGGCGGCGAGAGGGAAAAACTGGATGGGCAATTCTTTTATGAGCTCGCGCGCTTAGCTTTAGAAAATGCCAAACAGCCCGGAAAAAGCCATAGTCAGTAAAACCAGATAGATGCCCAGATAGAGCCTCACGCGCCGGTGGTGTTGGGCGATGGTGGAGGGGTTATGGATGCAGGTATGGAGGAAGTCGATGCGCTGTTGGATGCTATAGTGGTGCCAGCTGGGGATGCGGTGGGAATTTCCCGAGGCTGTGGCTAGGCTGTCTAGGGCATTGACCATGTATTGTAAGGGAATGTTGACTTGCCATGCATATAGATCGGCCTGCCTTTCAAACAGCCTGGAAAAGAGCCCCACGACAAGTCTGAAGTATAAGGCGGCGGCAAGTAAGGCCGGGATGAATATGGCCAGGACGGAGAGACTGCGCATGGGCCATTCAAGATAAGCCTGAGCATAGGGCAAAATTGAGCCAGAGAGAGTATCGGATAATAGCGCGGCATAAGCCATACAGCAAAACATCCCGGCGATAACTAAAGGATAGAGTATCAAATGTTTATGTTTGCTGTGGCCAATTTCATGGGCTAAAATAGCCGCAAGCTCGTCGTCGCTTAGTGTGCGCAGCAGGCTTTGGCTGAATAGGACATATCTGAAGCGAGGCAAAATGCCGATGATGGCGGCATTGAGCACATCGTGCATGATTGTCCAGGTAAGCAATCCAGCCTGCCTGAAATTAGCTTTGCGGCAGACATTTTCAAGCTTTCCCGCCAAAAGGGGGTCGTCAATTGGTTTGCATTGCCATGTATACTTCATGATCAGGGGCGTGGCGATCAATATGAGGATGATGAAGGGCGCGCTCAATAGCCACGTGCTGGCATCTGCCAAGGCAGAGCTATAGGGCCCTTCACCCAGCAGTTTTTCTAGCTCCGCGGCGGGAATCAGGCTGGTCGCATCGGAAAATAGAGTAAATAATAGAAAAGGTGCAGCGAATGGTATGAGGAAGCGCAAGTGGCAAGACGTATAGTGCCTCCGCCAAGCGGTCGAGCGGCCATAGTCTGCCGAAGATGAGTAGTAAAATACCGCTAAACCTCCAAAATACATGAGCAGAGGCTGGAGGGCTTGAAAGGTTTGGGCATAGGTCAGCCAGGCCAAAAAGGGGGGGAAAAGCTCCCCTACGCGATTTGGTGGAGATGCAAATTGGTAGATAATCAAAAAGATGAGCAGTTCCACACTCACGGCGAAATTTAGCCGCTTTTTAAAGCGGGGAAAAAATCTTTTGCAGAGCACATTTTGGAAGAGAATAAGCATTAAAACACAGCTATAGAGGCCCATTTCCAGCGCAAACGCCTTCAGGGGCGTCATTGACCATGGCTCTGTCGGAACCGAACTCGAAAAGCTGATGGTGAGCAATACTGCGATAATAAAGAAAATCTGAGAAAACATAGTGTTCACATACCTTGGAACGTAACAGGTCTGGTAGCAGCCCTCACCAAGGATACCTCAATGCGTTTAATTTTGCGATCAAACAATTCAAGCACATATGGACCTTGCTCACCTTTCCGGTTAAAATTTTGAACGAGCGAAATTGGATCAGGGCAGGAAATCGGAAATTCGGGCACGGGCTCGGGCACGTTCACGANNGAAATTCGGGCACGTTCACGAATATCAGAGGGGATGTGAATAGTTATCTTAAAAGATGAACATGGCTAGCAAATGCAGAATCCTTGATAAATATCTGAGGAAATGCCTATACTCCAACTTTTCTAATAAGGGGCTATGAGGGGTTCACTAGAGCGCTTCAAAAAAAAGACTAAACAAGGGATTAGGTCGGAAAATGACTATATTTGCAGAAGGGTCTTTG
Source organism: Parachlamydiaceae bacterium (assembly GCA_003164155.1). Taxonomy (GTDB): domain Bacteria; phylum Chlamydiota; class Chlamydiia; order Chlamydiales; family Parachlamydiaceae; genus BOG-1457. The sequence goes on from PLSG01000442.1 coordinate 3,353, forward strand.
ACTAAAAAAATGGCGCAGCCGAAGCCGCACAATAGCCATACGCATCTGCTGGACATGAGCCGCATTGCCTGTATTGTGTTGGGCGGAGGCCAGGGTTCGCGCTTGTTTCCTCTCACGGCTACGCGTTGCAAGCCAGCGGTTTGTTTTGGAGGCCGCTATCGCTTAATTGATGTGCCCGTCTCTAATGCTATCAACTCGGGCTGCAATAAGGTTTTCATCGTCACTCAGTTTCTCTCATCCATGCTGCACCGCCATATCTTTCAAACGTATAGGCTGGGCAATATCACAGCTGGCTTCATCGAGATACTGGCAGCCGAGCAAAAGAATGCCCAATCGAATTGGTTTCAAGGTACGGCCGACGCGGTGCGCCAAAATTTGGAATACTTTATCGAGACTCCGGCCGATTACTTCCTCATTCTATCGGGCGATCAGCTATACAATATGGATTTCAGGGAGATGGTGGCTTTTGCTCATGAGACCGATGCCGACGTGGTGATCGCGGCTTTGCCCGTAGGGGAGAGTGACGCCCGGCGCATGGGCATCTTAAAGGTCGGGGAAAATGGCATGGTGTCGGATTTTTATGAAAAACCCCAAGAGAAGCATCTGCTGGAAAAATTGAGGAGCCATCCTTCCATACTGGAAAAAGCTGGATCGATCAAAGCCGAGCGCTGCCATGTGGGTTCGATGGGCACCTATCTCTTCAAGCGTGAAGCGCTGATCAGCCTGCTCTTGGAAGATACTAGGAACGATTTTGGAAAGCATCTGATTCCCAATAAGGTAGCCCAAGGGGGCGTGGCAGCATTTATCTATGACGGATTTTGGGCAGATATAGGTACGATTGAGTCCTTTTATGAAACCAACATCGACCTCACTCAGAAAAACCCACAATTCAATTGCTACGATGAACACAATCCCATCCATACCAATCGCTTTAACTTGCCAGGCCCTAAGATCTCCCATACTTACATCCGAGATTCCATCATCTGCGAAGGATCTATTGTCGATGCTCTNNTCTTGAAATCACGCATAGCATATTGGGGCCGCGTACGGTGATAAAAAAAGGCACCATAGTAGAAAATTCTTACATCATGGGCAATGACTTTTATAATCCGCCGGTGCGCAATACAAGCCGTATGCCAGAAGAGCTGCATGTGGGCGAAAATTGCGTCATCCGCAAAGCTATCCTAGACAATAATGTGTTCCTCGGCAATGATGTACAGCTAATTAACCAGAAAAACCTGTCAGATTATGACGGCGGCAATATTTATATCCGCGATGGCATTATTATTGTTCCGCGCGGGGCTTGTCTGCCCAGCGGTTTTGTTCTATAAATGGCATCTTGCATAAGGCGATAAGCATGACCGTATGGGCAATAGCAGATTTGCATCTTTCTTTTGGCGTACCTGATAAGGCTATGGATGTTTTTGGCGAACAGTGGATCGGTTACACTAAAAAAGTCGAGCAGCATTGGAAATCGCTCATTCAACCAGATGACCTCGTGTTGATCGCCGGCGATATTTCCTGGGCGATGAAGGTCGAAGAAGCCAAGCCTGACTTAGAATGGATTCACGCTCTGCCGGGGTGCAAGGTGCTTATCAGGGGCAATCATGACTATTGGTGGGAGTCTTTGAAGAAAATTGCCAAAGTCCTGCCCCCCTCCATGCATCTTATCCAAAACAACGCCTTTAACTGGCAGCATGTCAGTGTTGCCGGAACGCGTTTATGGGATACTCCAGAATATTCCTTTGCCGCCTATGTCGATTACAAACACAACGCGCGGGCCAAGATAAGCAGCGAAAAAAACTTTGCAGCTGATGGCGGTGGCGACGAGGCTGAGCGCTTGGAAGATGAGCGCCTATTTGCACGCGAACTAGCGCGCTTAGAGATGAGCTTGAAGTGCTTGGATAAGAAAGCCACGAAGCGGATCGCCATGATCCACTATCCGCCTATAGGCGCACAGCTATACCCATCGCGTACTTCAGCCTTGTTGGAGAAATACCGTGTCGATGTGTGCGTCTTTGGGCATCTGCACAATATCAAGCCGGGAATCGCACTATTTGGAGAAAGCCGCGGTGTGGCATATCACCTCACCTCTTGCGACTACCTCAACTTTACTCCCATCAAGGTGTGTGACTAAGGAAATGAGACAGTTGCAAAAGTCCCAAAAAAGCAGACTTTTGAGAGGTTTTTCGGGCAAAGCTAAAAAACATAAAAACGGTAAATGCTCTTCATTTGCCGTTTCAAACCCTAGGACACACCCCATGCCGCTCCTCCGGAGCTCAGAACATATCTCTCACAGCCCCTCCGGGGCTACGCAGTGGGCTTCACCCATATTGCTCCTCCGGAGCTTAGGGCATAGCGAACGCGAACCTACCCTCAGACCTGCTGACGGCTATGCTCATCTTTTGGGTCAAAATTTCGGCAACTGCAACCGTTCTCCTCTCCCCATCCTTCCCATCTTTTTTATCCTTCCCATCCTGTGAAAAATTTACAGGAGAGGTAACTACTCATTGACCGAAAGTTTCTCCTGGGATGGGTGAACATGGCCAAAATCAATAAATCGCACACATGCCCCCACCCTCCATTGAGACAGTTGCAAAAGTCGAAAAGTCTGCTTTTTAGGGCTTTTGCAACTATCTCATTCGAGGGGTGGATAAGGTGATTTCACTCACTATTCTACCTTAACAACGTACTAGATGTCATAGGCTGAAATTAGAGTGATCAGCTCGCTTCGTTTTGCCTCATCGCCCATGGATCTGGGCAGCGTAGACTCAAGCTCATTGCGCAGATTTGCATGCACGGCATTATCGTAGTTTGGAATTACTCGGAGGTCTTTCCATTTAGGATTAGTTAGCACTACACAAAATTCCTCTGAGCTGCTGACAGTGTTAAGGGTAGAGATAGCCTTTAGATGGTGAGCTACAGTATTTGCCAAGCGATAGGAAGTTTTTATCCAAATTTTCACACCGCTTTTATTACTTTTTTTCCATTTTTGATACGGCGCGAGGGCATGGAATAGAGAGGTGAGCTTTTCAATAAATAATTCGGCCACTTCCAGGTCTTTTAGGACATTACGCAGGTGTTGTGTGAAAGGCGTTAGCGTATAGAAAACGTCGGAGGGAACTAGTGTCTGGGCATATGTACATATCATTTGCCCTCCTTTCATTATCTCCACTGCCATTTCCTTAGATAGTTCATTTGCAAATACTATATCTGAGTGATCCGACTAGTTTCCTTCTTTCATATAATTGCTGAAGATGGCATGCGTCTTGGCTTGAGTAGCTGGAAAAGTACATCTTAAGAGGGGATCGTAAATGCGCACATTGTTCAGTTTGCACAATATTTCTAGCGTCTGTTTGTTTTTAAAGTTAGGGAAATCTTTTTTGGCGGCATTTAAAAGAATGAAACAATGGGCATCACTCAGGTCTTTTCTATAAGAAGTAACTAAGGCTACATTTTCTATTCCCTTTAAAATTAACTTAAAAAAAGCGGTATATGAGAGTTCTTGACATTCTCCAAATCCAGCTTGGTTGATAGCATAAAGCGTTGAAGCTTCCAAATTCGGGGAGGGGAATTTTTTATTTTTCAACATTTCCTTTATTTTTATGCAATATGCACGCATTGTCTGCAAATTCAATGTATTTTTATAGTGGGAATACGCCCGTTCCCATCCCATTATACGCGCAACAGACTTCCCCAATGGCAGCGTTCGAACCCCCAATGGATCCAATAAAGGCATAGTGTCTTCTTGGCTGATAATGGAACTTCTTTCTTTTTCCAATTCCTCCAACACCAGTCCTTCGGAGGAAACAGGCGGAATGCTTAATGGAATAGCATCTTTGGATTGAATAAATGAAATTAGGGGATAGGTAAGTAAAGTCGCAAAAGGGGATCCAGGGCAAGAAGAGATAGAAGAACAGGTCATATTTTTTCCTTTTTTTATATTATTTTTAGGAGAAAATTTTTTTGGTAGGCAAAAAGAGAGATGCATATTTTACTTCAATTACTTGTGCGTAAGGAAAACGACGAAAAATCGAAAAGAATTCCACTCATTTTTTTCCCTTGAACCTCAAAAAGGATAGGGAAAGTTCATTAAGGATTTATAAAGAAGCACAAACAGGAATGTCTCCGTTCGCAAGTATTCAGATACTCCCGGAGAAATTAGATCAGGGGGATTAGCAATGTGGGTTACCTGTCGTGCTCTATGATTTCAGTGCGTTCTTTAGCGGCAATTTCACGGCGTTAAATTTTATCGAAACTATGCTCAAGCCGGCGCTTTGTACTTTATTGAAAATGCTTGCGAATGGTAGTATATGAGCTTAATAGAAGGGAATTATAAAATACCATGCCAAAAAATATACCCATAAAAAGCGGACCTGATAATCCAAGCAGCCT
>PLSG01000442.1:7794-8549 GCA_003164155.1 Parachlamydiaceae bacterium
ATCCTTGAGTCTGTTGAGAGCTTTGGGTGCCGTCACGTGTGCGTGACTGGGGGAGAACCCCTTTTGCAGGAGAACGTTTATCCCCTTATACAACAACTCTGCGATGGCGGGTATGTGGTGAGTGTGGAAACGGGAGGTTCGCTGCCCATTTCTAAATTGGATAAGCGGGCGCATACCATCTTGGATATAAAATGTCCGGCGAGTAAGATGAGCCATAAAAATCACTGGCCCAATCTTCCCCTTTTGCGTGCCCAAGATGAAGTAAAGTTTGTGATTATGGGATGGGACGACTACATATGGGCCAAAGAGATCTGCATGCAGCACGACCTGTACGCTAAAGTGCTCTCGGTGCTTTTTTCGCCGGTTTTTGGTCAGCTAGATCCGCAGGATCTCGTGGCTTGGATCTTAAAGGACAAGCTTCCGGTGAGGCTTAATCTGCAAATGCATAAATATATTTGGACCCCCACTACCCGTGGAGTGTAAGCGTGAAAGCCATAATCTTATTCAGCGGCGGCATTGATTCCACGGTAGTTCTAGCTATGGCCCTTCAAAATGGACGGCAATGCCACGCGCTGAGCTTTGACTATGGGCAACGTCACCACATTGAGCTGCAAGCTGCGGCCGCCATAACTAAACATTATGGCATCTCCCATCAGATCATTAAAATCGATCCTTCAGCTTTTGGCAATTCTGCCTTGGTTTCGCCTCTGGTTTCCGCCGCAGATGGCTTCAGCGAGCTTCCCTCGGATGCTTCG
>PLSG01000055.1 GCA_003164155.1 Parachlamydiaceae bacterium
GGATGTGCCTAAAAACCCGTTCGAACTTAAGGTCTCCTCTCCTGAAGCGGGCCAACTGCATTGTTAACCCGTCCCTCGCGGCCTCAAACGTCCCATCGGTATTTCTCCATTAGCCTAAAGGATTCTCAATAGGGGCTTTGCATCTAACCGCCAGTTCCTGGCAATTCCTCAGCGCACCTACTTCTAGCCCCACCCGGACGCCCCTCCCAGACGGCCTGCCCAGCTTTGAGTGCCAGGCACCACGGTACCCATTCAGCCAACGGGCCATCCAATTTAACACCTTAATTAGCCAGTTTCTCAGCTCACACCCATGTGTCAAAGCTCTCCGTGCCATTTTACGCCCGGAGACGATCAAAACATGGGAATATTCTTTGGCCACGGAGGATTTTTAAGTACCGCAGCATGGAAAAAATCACAAATACGTCCGCCACGCGCACTATACTATTTCCATGTTCAAACACATCATAAAACTGGAGATGGAAGGACGCACTGGGCCCTGTCATAAACTGGAGTTGCCCACAGAAGGAAAACATTTGGTAATAATTCAACCGGTTGACGGCTCGTCCGAGGAGCTCAAAGAGCTATTCGAGATGTCAGGCGTCGGCCATTTTCTGGTTCTTGAAGGCAGTTTTTTTCATGTATTTCACACGTTTCCCGACGAAAAAGAGCTTAAGGCTCAGATTGAAAACCTTGCCTCGGATGAAAGTATCGATCTTGTGGACTGTACTTGGGGACCTGTCTGCTTCAATACCCTCGATGGCATGATCTGCGCGTTCGGGGCGCTCCTTGACTGGCAGCACGACCACTGGTGCGAGAACGTGACTACGAGCGGAAAATTTATGAAGGCCGCAATGGCTCTGTTCTCTCAAGCGACGGCAGCCAACGGTGGCCTACTTCTAAAAACCACCAGGCCATAACAACCACACAAGTCCCTGCAATTCCGCACCTTACCCATATGAGCCATATCTTCATCTCCACCGTCGTTTTAGAATCAGTCAAGGTTTTGCGAATGGCCCACCAGGCAGCCAAAACAAAAAAGGACCGTACGAGGTTTCAAACAGAAAGTATATAAATATATGTCCAGTGAGAATAGTTTAATGGTCTTACAGGAGGCTAAAATAGGCAAAGCTTTGCAATACGTTGAGTCCTGCCAGAGCTCCGTCACCACTGCGTGGGGGGTTAAATGGAGCCCAACCTTGATTGCAAGAGACATCATGCAGAATTTCTTTGATGCCAACCGGGAGAATCCGGTCGAAATCCAAGTGAGAGTCGAAGGCGCCGATGTTGTTGTGACCGCTCCGGCCGAGTTTGAACTGGCAAGATTGTTTTATCTTGGAAGCGAAAAAGGCGGCGATGACATTGGGCAATATGGGGAAGGCTTCAAGGCGGCGGCGGTCTGCTTGCTCCGTGACCACAAAATCGAGCCCATAGCGATCTCTGGCAAACAGGTCGTTTATATTCGTATCGGAGAGAAAGTTCCAGGAACCAAGATACAACCAGTCGTGTACGATTACTTCCAAAGCGCTCAGGCCTTTAATGGATCACGACTTATATTGCGCGGCTGCTCTAAAGACATGATCGCAGCCATGCAAGAAGGTCTGACGCACTTTCTCTTTGACCAAAATCCGCTGCTGGGCTGAAAGCTTTGGGAGTCATGGGACGGCCAATTTCAGATACATGCATCGACCACAAAAAAAGGGCATGTGTTCTACCGCAAATTCAAGCGGGGGGAGATTGATGACATACCAGTAGTGCTTGTCATCAACAAAAGCTATGCGGCCATGGAGAAAAAAATCCAAACAGATCGAGATCGAAATGCCTTTGGTGAACAGTTGATGGGCTTATTTTATCATCTGTTCGCACGCAGTGGCATCAAAGGCGACCATATTGCAGAACGAACATTGCTGGAGGCGAGCAAACATCTTTGGGATCGAGGTCACCCCCTCATTAGTGCGGTTGCCGGAGGATATTATTTGTGTGAATGGTCTAAGTCGCAGGCTGCGGACGTGTTCGGTGATAAGTACTTTGCCTTGTCGCACACGCAAGATCATGCGGAAGGGCTGGAGTTTCAAAACTGGGAAGCCCAGTGGAAAAGACAGGGGCAGGTCGCCCTGCCTGGCTATTTTTCTCAATTTGGGGTGCCCTGCGCCAGGGACCACTGTGCGGAAATCAAGCGGAAGGCTTTTGAAGAGTCCAAAGCGCTGAACCATCGAAAGCCATCCCCTTGCGAATTATCTTCGTTGGACATTTTACGCACATGCCTTCAAATAATGTCTCCTGCCATTACCAACTTCTTCAAAGAGAGAACAACTTCCTACAGCGTAGCGGAAACCGAGGCCATTCTAGGAGAGCTCAAGTCAAAGAGTGGGTATGGGCACCGTGAAGTTTTTCTAGCAAGTTCGGTTTTTGTCTCGGACTTCGCGGCTGCTTTTTCCATTTTCCTCCATGAGCATTCACACATCTTTGGCTATGATGGCAGTCGTGGGTTTTCCGACGAGCTGACCAAGTTGATGGAAATTGTCATCCGGTATCGAGACAAGTTACAAGCTCCGGAGGCACAATGGAATGGAGCGCGCAAGCGTATCCTGCAAGAGAGGGCAAAGTTCAAGGGTGGAAAGCTTGATGTGGGCACGCAGGTTGGATTATTGACCGAAATCCAACTTCGCGAATTGGTAAACCGATTGCCGGCCGTCGCGGTCCAGCAGGCCCTAAATGCCAGCGTCCACTACCCAACCACCTGCCAGACAAGCGTCAACTGACAACAAACGGATGAAACCGGAACCGATTGAAATAGAAATCACTAAAGAAGAAGAATGGGAGCAGGTAGAATGGAAATCCCATAAATCCGGCCGGGTCGGCTCGATGAGATGCAATAGGGAGAATTTACGATGCTTAACGCGCGGTATCATAGGCATTTTAAACAAGCACGGTTGTTCCTATCGAAAGGGCGGTAGCATAGCGTGGCATCAACAGCAGCTCCGCTGAACCTCTGGAGCGCCGGGCACAGTATAGAATCAAACACAAGCCATGACTTTAAAGTTACCAGTTACCCTGCTGAAGAATTGCACTTTGGAAAATAAGGACCTC
>PLSG01000188.1 GCA_003164155.1 Parachlamydiaceae bacterium
TATAAAAGCTAACTTTCCTAATCTGTAAAGGGCAAAAGCTTATAGGCTCGCGTTCACTTTCTAGAAATTTTTATCGAGAGTATGTATTGCTAAGAAATCTGAATTTAGCACATAAGGGTATAATGGGGAAAGATCTAATACTAACGCAAGTTGCTATAGATAACTATAGGCTGGAGGCAGCCAAAGAGTAAACCCTAACTTTCTGTCAGATCCCCCCCAGTTCCTCTGGGGGGGATCTGACCAGTTAAACTTGGATTACTATGGACATACACGAATTTCAAGCTAAAAACATTTTGCGCAAATATGGCATACCTGTACCTGCATATGCAGTTATTTCAGATGTTGAACAAGTGGACCAGGCGCTTTCCTTTTTACATTGCAATAGGGCGGTCATCAAAGTGCAAGTACATGCCGGCGGCAGAGGAAAAGCCGGTGGGGTAAAGATGGCCAGCAATCGCCAGGAGATTATAGAAAGGGCTTCGCAATTGCTGGGAATGAAAATAGTAAATAGTCAGACCGGGCCAGAAGGGGTAGTAGCGCAGCAAGTGCTCATATCTGAAGCCGTCAATATCCGAAAAGAACTTTATGTTGGCGTGGTAGTAGACCGTACGAGAGGGGTAGCTACCTTGCTATTATCTCCAGAAGGTGGGACCGAGATCGAAGAGCTTGCGGCAACTAGACCAGAGAGCATCCTCACCATCCCGCTCAGTCCTGAAGGAGGGCTTAAAAACTTCCGCTTGCAGCGCATCGCGAAGTTTATGGGATGGAGCGGTCAGACGGCCAAAGAAGGCTTAGATGTCATTCAAAGGGCAGCCAAAGCCTTTATGGAAACGGATGCCTCTCTTTTGGAAATAAATCCCTTGGTGGAGACTTTTGAAGGAAAAATTGTAGCTGTCGATGCCAAACTCAGCATTGACGATAACGCTTTGTTTAGACAGCCCGAAATTGCGGCATACTACGATTCCACGCAGCGTTCAGCCAGCGAGGCCCAAGCCAAAAAATGCGATCTAGCCTATGTGGCTTTAGAAGGCAATATAGGCTGTATGGTGAACGGAGCTGGCCTGGCGATGGCCACCATGGATATTATCCAGCACTATGGAGGGGCTCCGGCCAATTTCTTGGATGTAGGCGGAGGCGCTTCTCAGGAAAAAGTGGCTGAAGGATTCAAAATTATTCTTTCCGATTCGAAGGTAAAGGCAATATTAGTAAATATTTTCGGTGGCATCATGAGCTGTGCTACTTTAGCCGGCGGAGTGTTGGAGGCGGCTAGCCAATTGCACATACACGTTCCTCTGATTGTGCGTTTGGAAGGCACACATGTGGAGCTAGGTAAAAAAATGCTCTCAGACTCACATTTAGATATCATGGTAGCTGATAGCCTGTCAGATGCCGCTCAAAAAGCCGTTCGTGCTGCTCAAAGCTGATAAAAAAAAGATTGACAATTCCGCTAGGTTATGAGATTAAAGGTGACCACCGCCCCACTTAAATTGAAGGGGATGGTCGCGCCAAAACCCGTCGATTTAAGTGGGGCGGTGTATTAGCAGTAACCATGTGGGTAATATGAGCAAGTTAGATAGCAATAAAGCGTCTTTGCCAATGCATGAAAGGGCTGTAATGCTTGTCAAGCAAAGATGTGCCCCCGATTACAAATTGGTGAAGATTGGGAAAAAAGATGTGCCGAAAGAAGGGGAACGAAAATCACTTGAGAACAACTGTAAGGTGGGCAGCATCACACATTTCTCACTAGGTGCGCCTAGCGCACAGGCCACCAAAACTGAGGGTGCACGCATACCCTATATTCACAGAATAGGGCGTTATCATAATGAGGGCAATGTGAAGAATAGCAATGATGCCTTTTCCAGCGAAGAGTTTAGAACGTCCAGACTAGATAGCAAAAATCTGCCGCCGCTGTTTAAAGAACCGGGATTGGAAGATTCTTTGGCGCGCTTTGATTTTCAAAAAGCCTTCTTAGGCATCCAGCGCCACTTGTGGCTGATCCTGCTCTTCATCATCCTCTTCACGATGGGCGGCGGAGCAGCAGGCTATTATTACAACAAGACCTTTCAAGCCGATGCTATCTTGCTTTACCAGGGCGATAAAGAAAAAGTTGTTCCCGGCGGCTACACTCTGACCACCTTTTCCTTAGCTTCGGTTCTGCAAACGATCAAGCTACCCTCAAATCTCGAGGCCGTAAGAACCATTTTGGGTTTGGACATTTCCAACTCAGAACTGAACAGTATGATCAAAGTTGAGGTCCCAAAAGGCAATTCCAATCTAATTTGGATTAGCGCCAAGGGGCGAAATCCCAGCTTGGTGCTCGACGTGGTCAACACCTTGGCAAAAATCGCCGCCAGGCATAGTCAGGAATTCACGATTAAGCAATTGCAGCAAATCCGCGATGCTTTCGCCGCCAATTACGAAACGTCAAAGCTGAATTTGAATGCGCGCCTCAACGATATGCAGGCATTCAAAAATAAGCACCAGTATTTTGAGATGGACGCCCAGCATACTTTATTCTTAACCGAATTCAATAACGCCAAGAGATCTTTGCAAAATGCAGTGTTGAATTACCAATCGGCCCTATTGGAATATGAGAATCTCAAGAAAGTATTAGACTCCCTGCCGGCCGATGTGCCCGACAATATGAGCAATTCTAT
>PLSG01000073.1 GCA_003164155.1 Parachlamydiaceae bacterium
CGCCTCGAGGATGCCGATGCAACAAAGTTGCAAGGCACTCCGAAGCCGCCACCAACGAGCCGCGTCAGCCCACTATTCATAGTGGGTTTTTGCGAAGGCAAAAACAGGGCGAGTATGGAAAGGGAATTGGGCGGCGAAATCAGGAATCCAAGGGAACTATTGGTGCAACTTTGGGGTGCAGGGGAGGTTTTTTGATGAAAACCTCCCTTTGCCCGCGCGCTGGAAGCGCATAAAATATATTTTATGAATTAAAATCCCCTCGCTCTAAAAAATTTACATTCGCTCATTGGTGGAGATTGGAAAAAGAAGTCCAACTCTTGCAATCTCACCTCCCCTTCAAGCAATCTAAAAAATAAAAATATGAAAAAAGTAGTGACAATTTTATTGCTGGTGGGATTGAATATCATGGCTTCAGATGGATTAAAAACGTACCGGAAACGGCGTGCCTTAAAAAAGACATCCAAGGTTGAACCCTATGGAAAAATTAAGAAATCGAGATCAGAGAAAGCTTTATATGTTGTTCAAAAGCATGATGCAAGTCATTTGCACTATGATTTAAGGCTTGAAATTGATGGTGTGCTCAAATCATGGGCCGTGCCAAAAGGTATTCCGGGAAAAACTGGCATTCGTAGACTTGCAATGCCAACGGATGATCATCCTATGGAATATGGTGATTTTGAAGGCGTGATTCCTGAGGGCCATTATGGAGCCGGTACCGTAATGGTTTGGGATACGGGGACATTTACGAATATCAAAGAAGAAAAAGGCATGTTGGTTCCCTTAGATGTGTGCTATGAACGTGGCACGATCGAAGTATTTATTCAGGGCAAAAAAATATGGGGCCCCTATGCTCTTATAAAAGCAGGTAATTTAGCAAATAAAGAAAGTTGGATTCTGCTTCGCATGAAAAAGGATGCGGATCTTATAAAGAAACCAGCGAATCGTAAGACCCTTCGACGCGCTCAGGGCGAACGGATGGGGAAGGATGTTTCCGCATTAACGGGTAGAACTATGAAACAGATTGCTAAAGATCATGATGCGGAATGGGAATAAATATGGCCCGTTCGGGTCCTTCGACTCGCAGTGGTGGTGCTCGCTCAGGATGGTCGGGAGCCGCGTCGAAGGCCGGTGGTGAGCAAGGCAAGGCCATGGTGGCCGCGTCGAACCAGAGGCCAGAAGGCCGAATGGAGACCTCTCTACTCACCCCTACCGGGGTTCCATCGAGGCGTACGGATTTAGGTAAGGAGATTTAAATGGGAAAATTAACTCGCGCCATTCGAGTCGATAGAGGCCTGAAGGACCGAATGGAGACCTCTCCACTCACCCCTACGGGGTTCTATCGAGGCGAACGGAAGATAGTTGCCCTTAGTAATCTTGATAAAATTTGGTTTCCCCGCTCAAAAATTAGCAAAGGCGATATTATTGAATATTACCATGCCGTGGCAGAATATTTTTTACCGCATGTTAAAAATCATCTTCTTACGATGCAGCGTTTTCCTGGCGGAATTACGCAAGAATCATTTTATCAAAAAAATGCCGGCAGTTATTTTCCCGCATGGATAAAAACAGTATCGGTTGCCAAACATGAAGGTGGCAGTATTGATTATGTGATTTGCAATAATGCTGCAACATTAGTCTATCTTGCCAATCAAGGCGCAATTACATTGCATGCATGGCTCAGTCAGGCAAGCAAATTATATTATCCCGATCGTATGATTTTTGATTTGGATCCATCAGTAAATAATTTTTCTCGTATCAGAAATGCTGCATTATTACTTAAAGAGATGTTTGACGAGCTAAAAATTCCTTGTTTTGCTATGACCACCGGATCGCGTGGTATGCATGTGTATATTCCACTCAAAAGGATACATACCTTTGATGAGGTTGGGGATTTTGCTTATGCAATCGGCAAGAGAATGCTACAAGAATTTCCCAAAGAATTTACGCTTGAAGTGCGCAAAGAGAAGCGGGGAACTAAAATTTTTATTGATACCTTACGTAATCGGTATAGCGCAACATCGGTGGCTCCGTATTCAGTGCGTCCGCATGAAAATGCGCCGGTTGCAGCACCGTTGCATTGGCAAGAGGTAAAAGACTCCAAATTGAGTTCACAAAAATTTACGATTAATAATGTGCTTGCGCGGTTGAAAAGTGATGGCGATCCTTGGCATGATGTTGATGACTATGCTATGTCTTTGAAAAAATTTATGAAGAAATAGTTTTTTCTTTTAATAAGTTTTTTTATATGCGCCTCCCGGCGCATGGGTTAGGGATGTGTTTGTGCACACCCTAAAACCCCGCACACCAATTTTCCATTGGATTCCTAATGCGATTTAACTCACCAGCTCGCTCCCTACGGGAGCTGCACAGGTTCAGACACGGAAATCGCAAAATGATCTAAACGTTTTATCTAGTTTTTTTTACGTAATCGCTCAACGGGTTCTCGCCCCTATGGGGCTGCGCTGCCACATTCGCGCTTTATTTTTGTTTCTCTTCAACTTAACCGTGCTAACTCAGAAAGTTTTTTAGCATGCCGCTATATAGGGCTTATTAATCAAAATATTTTATTTAAATTAAAAGTCCGTGGAGGCTTACCGAGATGGGGATGAAGCGCCCCTTAAAGGGCGATGAGCCCCTAAGTTAAGCCGGCTACAGGAATCCAAGGGAAAATTGGTGTGCGGGGTGCAGGGGTGTG
>PLSG01000528.1 GCA_003164155.1 Parachlamydiaceae bacterium
AATAGCCGTATGGTTGGAATATTCCACCACTACTCCAGTTAATTTGCTGGTCAATTTCCTATGCCCGCCCTTTGACTGCTCGGTCCAAAGTTTTTTTTTAAATAGATTTTCCACATCGCTGTGCTTAATAGAATATTTTCCACTCTCTTTACCATCCTTTCCTCTGACGAGTTTCGTAAAAGGAATCATGGTACTGTGAGCTTCATCATATGATTCGGCGATCATCTCAAATATAGCCATATCACTTTTAGACATTCCAGTAATTGCGGTCATAAAATAATGCTAGCTCCCTGCTTGAATTTGTGTTGTCGAATTTGCAAATAACATCACTCTTGTCTGCCCAAAGCGTTGTTTTACCTATTTCATACCAGCCATCTTCCCATATTTGCAATCAAAAAAGGACATTTCCGGCATTTTCTGCGTGTGCTTTAAGGCCATTGCATTTTTGGTATCAGCTGCCAAACACTTCTTTGAGCTTACGCCCTTCCCTCAAGCCCTGAGCTGGTGGGTGCTGCTCTAAGTAGGCTTCTATCTGCTTTATGCGCAGATCGGGATTGGGGTGGGTCTGAAATATTTCTGGAGAGCTCTCTTTGCCGCCCGAAGATTTCAATATTTTCATCACCTCAATCATTGCGCGCGGATCATATCCCGACTCCGTCATCAATTTCAAGCCCCACTCATCGGCTTGCGACTCGTCTTTGCGGCTATAGCGCAGCTGCGCCATCTGATTGACTACCGATGCTATCACAGCTGGCGCATAAGCGCCCTCTCGGTTTTGAGGATCGGTAGAAGCCACAGTCACAGCCGAAACTAACAAAGCGCCTAACTGACCCTTAGCTATCTGTTGGGCAGAATGCCGTTCAATCACGTGCCCCATTTCATGGCTGAGCACTCCAGCTAGCTGCGCTTCGGTTTGCAAAGCATTCAAAAGGCCCAAGGTAATAAAAACCTGTCCTCCCGGCAAGGCAAAGGCATTAATCATCTTTGTATCCGCCAGCAGATGAAACTGAAATTTCCAGGGACTGTGGCTGGCCACTGTATGGGTCACAAGGAAAGCGCCCATTTTTTTAACTTCTTGCGCGCGTGGATCGGACGCAGACAGCTCACCTCCCATTTTTTGGGACATCGCCGGGGCCGACTGCAACCCCAACTTGATCTCTTCTGAAGGTGAAATGCTGACATGCTGCTGCTCGCCAGTCACGGGATTTTCTTGTTCTTGGCAGAAATACATAAAAAGGCCCAACACGACAATCAGCAACGCGCTGATAAAACGCCCACTGAATCCGCCTGAAGATGAATTGTTGTTCTGATCAAAGATCCCCATCCCACACCTCGCCTGCTTGTAAGTATTTAGATCACTTGACTGTGAAACTGATGCCATCTCCACTGCGCACCAACTGCACGGTGTTATCGCTGACTATCTTTCCGGACAATACAGCTTGGGCTAGCATGTTGGAAACTTTACTTTGAATCAAACGCTTCAGAGGCCGTGCGCCAAAATAGGGATCATACCCCTCTTCGGCCAGAAGAGCGACCACTTCCTTTTTCCACGTGAGCTTGATCTGCCTATCGGCCAGACGCACGCCAAGATGCTGCAGCTGCAATTCGACAATCTTGTGCATATCCTCCTTGCGCAAGGGCAAAAAGGGGAGAATTTCATCCAGCCGATTGATAAATTCGGGGCGAAAGTGCGCCTTGATAATTGGTTCTAAAATAGCCATGATGGCTTCTTTGGGAAAGGTTGTGTGCGACTTTTCGAGTTTTTCCAGCAGCTGTTCGGATCCCAAATTCGACGTCATGATAAAAAGGGCATTTTTGCAGTTGACTGTGCGCCCTTTGCTATCGGTAAGGCGGCCATCATCGAAGATCTGCAACAGAATATTAAAAACGTCAGGGTGGGCTTTTTCGATCTCATCGAGCAAAACTACGGAATAAGGCCTGCGGCGTAAAGCTTCGGTCAGCTGCCCCCCTTCTTCATAGCCCACATAGCCAGGAGGCGATCCAATCAGCTTGGAAACCGAATGCTTTTCCATGTACTCCGTCATGTCCACGCGCAGCAGGGCGTCTTCGCGGTCAAAGAGATCGGCCGCCAGGGCTTTGGCCAACTCAGTCTTGCCCACGCCTGTCGGTCCTATGAACAAAAAGGCCCCTACAGGCCTATTGGGGTCGCTCAATCCAGAGCGCGAGCGGCGGATAGCCTCGCTGACGGCTTTTACTGCAAAGGGCTGGCCGACAACTTGCTTCTCCAATTCCGCTTCGAGGTGCAAAAGGCGCCCTGCCTCCCCTTCCAGCATTTTCTGCACGGGAATGCCGGTCCACTTGGCAACTATCTGAGCAACCATGTTTTCGTCGACCTCTTCTTGCAGCAGGCGATTGTTTTTTTCGTTGAGCTGCCTTTGCGCCTCTTCCAGCTCCTTTTGGAGTTTGGGCAGGGTTGAATAGCGCAGTTCGGCAACTTTGTTGTAGTCGGAACGCCTTTCCGCATCCTCTTCTTGAAAGCGCAGGGTTTCGATCTGATTTTTTTTGTCTTTGAGTGATTGGATGAGCTTTTTCTCTTGCGCCCACTGCTGATTGAGCTTTCCCAGCTCTTCCTTTATTTGGGCAATGAGTTGACTGCGTTTTTCAGCTTCGATGCGTGCACTGGGAGTGTCTTCGCGCTTTAAAGCTTCCTGCTCCACAATTAAAGACGACAGCT
>PLSG01000142.1 GCA_003164155.1 Parachlamydiaceae bacterium
GGCATTGAATTTTTTCCCCAAGCTGCGCGTGGCATACATCCATAATCCGATGACGACTAATAGCACGCCCGCCGCATATGGGGCTCCCGCGGTAATGGTCGAGAAAATGATCAGCAGTCCCTGATGCACTACCGAGCCGCCAGATTTTCCTAAGCGCGAGCCTATGCCGTCGATGACGGCTTTGCCTTTGAGTTTGGAGTCTGTGTCTAAGGGAACAAAAGTCATCTCTCGCGTGGCGTCGAACACCGAATACTTGGCNNAATCCAATGCTGGTGACCAGTAAGATGCCGGGAGTGAGCATGGCGGTAAAAGTCCAGCCGAGCTTGCGGATGGAGTTGCCTGTGACAAAAAAAGCGGCTAAGGTGGCGATGATGCCGATAATGGTGATGACTTGGTTCATGTAAACGGTGAAGGCGTTGGGGTCGGGATAGAGTTCGCGCACTTCGTGTTTCCAGATCACTTCAATCAGGTTGATCACGATGTTGTAGGAGATTACCAGGGTGGCAATGGAGAGCAGATAGCGCGATTTGAAGAGGTAGGCCAGCGAGTCTCGCATGGAAAGCTTGCTCTTTTTTTCCTCGCCCGGATTTTCTGCATCTCCCCGCGTGCCGTCCATGGACTTGTCGTAATAGCGGTTATCGCTCAGCACGTTTTTATTCATCCAGTAAAAGATGNNGGCTAAGGTGGCCATCCCGGCTAACAGAACCAGCGAGACCAGCATCACTAGCGATTGTTCCCAGGCGTCCTTTCCAAAAGGGAGCGATGGGTTGAAGGTGTGGCTGCATAAATATACCGAGGCTAAGCCGGCGAAAATGCCCGAAAAATTCGCTCCGATGCCGAAAAGCCCGTAATAGCGTTTGGCTTCATGTAGGCGCGTGACCTGGTTGGCAAATCCCCAGAAAAGCATGGCCAAGATGATGTTGCTCCACATCTCGGACATCACATAAAAACTGGTAAAGGTCCAGTAGCGCACCATGGCGATTAAGCCTTTGAGTCCCACGGGCAGAACAGTCTGCAAATAGTCGGCAAAACCGTGCGGGTGCAGGTACTCTTTCATGGGGTAGACCATGAAGGTGAAGACGAAGAAGAAGGCCAGGAAGAGCGAGGTCATGATATAAAAGACGGTTTCTCGCGAGTAGCGATTGCATAAACGGGTAAAGAGGATGGTCATGAGTACGGTGCTTGGAAATAACACCCACACTTTGATGAAGGGGATGACTTCCGCGCCCGAGGATTTGGCAGTGATCACCAAGCCGTCTTTCAGCGAGCGCAAGATGTTGTAGTCGAAGGAAATGAGGAAGAAAATCAGTAGCATCGGGATGAGCTTTTTGAGCTCATAACTGCGCACCGGCCAAAAAAATGCGCGCGCTTTGCCAAACTTTAAATTTTCTGAATGGGGCATGTATACCTTTTATGTTGGCAGGGTTGATAATGTATTACCGAAGGGGCCACATGTTCAATTAAATCCAAGATAGCTGGGATGCTTTTGCAGAAAAGTAGAGAAAAAGGGGAAGTGTAAGCGTTTTTCGCTAAAGGAAGGCCTTCTATGCCGCGCGCACACACAATTTGAGCCTGCGCGCAGTATGGATGCGCGCTTTCATCTTTAGAAGCGCGGCGAGCGAAAATAAAGGATAGCTGGGAGCTTTCCTTGTAGAGTCGATCTTTAATAGTCCGTAAGTGCAATGCAATCATTTGCCTTTCAACCTAAATAAAGAGCTTGTTTTGGCGCTTTCAAGATCCAACGCGCAAGGTGCAAAGTCGGGCAGTTCTAAGGCTTTCAGTCTAGAGAACGATCTCTAGTTGGGTGTGAAAATTGCGTAGTGCGATATCCCTATGCACCACATAGGGTTTCTTTGCGAACGAACACTGCTTGCGCTTGGCTCAGAGTATATACATGTTTTACACAATCTTTGCAATTGTTATATGCATGCTGAATAGTTAGTTGTGTGATAAGTGGTGTTGTGTAGTTCTTTTAAACAAAAGGACGCGGTCGATGTTTAATGTAATGACATGGCGATAACTAACTTTCAAAAGTAGAATAGCGGAAATCTGCTTTTTTTGCAAGCTGAATTTTCGCTTTTTGGTGCACAGCTGCCTTAGAAATGTGCGCGCGATTTAGAGCTCCTCGCCCGCTTTGGCCAGCTTTGCCAGAGCCAATGCTGATTAAATTCGATTGCCGCGATTTCAAAGAAAGACTATAGAGAAAATTTATGGTGGCATTGAAAAGAATAAATTCGGGGGATGTAATATGTATAAGAGATTGCATAATTTCCTGATGGCTGCTCTGGGGCTATTTTCTGCGACTGTCTGTGTCGCTGACGCATCAGAGGATCGCACTTACCAGGTGGGGGTGACGCACATTGAATATGTGGATGCCGCTCATGACCAACGCCCTATGGTCATGGAGCTATTTTATCCGGCATTCCTACAAGATGCCACCAGCGCCAAGCCTGTGACATTTCCCTTTTACACAGGTTTCAGTGCGTATCGGGATGCGCAGATAGCTGTGGATGGCAAACCATACCCTTTGAGGCCTTATTCACCTTCCCGGTCGANNGACCGAAAAGGTGAATAAGGCCCCCTTTGATTTTGCTATCCCACGGCAGAGGGGGCAATCGCTTTTAAATGTAGGGGATAAACGGGTAAAAGCTGTGTTCGCCATGGCGCCAGGGTCCATTAAAGGCTTTGGCTTGGATAAAGCCGGATTGAAGCAATTACAGGTGCCCACCTACATTATCGCCGGAGAGAAAGACAGCGTGGTGCCCATTAAGGACAATGCTCAATTTGCCGCCAAATACATACCGCATGTCAAACTTTACATCATCCCTGGAGAAGTGGGGCATGAAATCTTTGTCAATGCATGCGATGCTGAATGCATGCATGAATTTCCCGGCACCTGCATCAACGCTGAAGGGATAGACCGCCAAAAGATACATGCGCTGGTGGAAAACGAAGCCTTGAAATTTTTCGATGCAAACCTTGGCGTGCGCCGCGAATAACAGGTCTTTTCCAGCTTAGTTCCTAAGGTTGCATATAATCATGCAGTAGGATACAATCCCATTTTCCGCTTCTGCCTGTCATAAATGCACCGATAGCTCAATCGGATAGAGNNCCGGCTTCGAACCGGGTGGTTGGAGGTTCAAGTCCTCTTCGGTGCACATCTCCCGGAAACATTTTCAAAAATGATAATGTTTTCGGTTTTTTTCATTTTTTAACTCTTTGATTCTGCAAGACAAGCGCTATTTGCGGTATATAGCCCTCAATG
>PLSG01000171.1:0-174 GCA_003164155.1 Parachlamydiaceae bacterium
A
This sequence comes from Parachlamydiaceae bacterium, assembly GCA_003164155.1. Taxonomy (GTDB): domain Bacteria; phylum Chlamydiota; class Chlamydiia; order Chlamydiales; family Parachlamydiaceae; genus BOG-1457. The sequence continues at coordinate 2 of PLSG01000171.1, forward strand.
TGTCTTTAGATGAGGAATTGGCACCTCATGGCATACGCGTGTTAGCCGCCTGTCCGGGTACTGTGGCTACAGCTTTTTCGGCGCGCGCGGCCCAAAACTCGCTCCGTCAAACCTTTTCCAAAAAAATGTCCGCCGATGAGGCGGCCGAAAATATATGGTGGCAAATCCAAAAG
>PLSG01000171.1:184-4655 GCA_003164155.1 Parachlamydiaceae bacterium
AGAGTTATTACTCTCCTTCTCTTCTTTTGCGGCCATTCTTTTCCTGAGTATTACCCTATTTTGAACCATGCCAAAATTTCCTAGGTTCTGTGACCGAAAGTTTTTGCTGTATAGGTGGACATCGCCTTCCTTAAGTCTCTTTGGCAATTTTTAAAGTTACCCCAAAAAAAGAAGTTGTTGACAATCTCATCCACATTGCGACAAGCATCAAATGCGCCTAAATGTTTAAAATAAGCGCGTTCGGCGGAGCTCGTCTAGGTAGGCTTAAGTGGCTTTAAATCAGTGGCTTAAGGCTTTTCAAATATGGAGTGTCAGGATAACCTGCTGATTTGAGTGTATGTCGTTGTTGCTTAGGCAACAAAAATGTTGTGAACATGTTGACAAATTTTCCACAATCTATAAACATCATTTTTTACTTCCTTTATTAGACAGACCTATGGTACACGTCTCTACCCACCCTTTTAGCAGGAATGGTTATGATTGAAAATTTTCTAGATCCCCATCACTATGACTTGGTAACCCCCGATGGGATTATCACCAGCATCAAGAAGATCTCCGAAAACAAAACTGAAGCCATCGTATCCATCGAAAAAATCTCACCGATATTCGTCGGTTTTGACATCCCCTTGGCTTTTATCTTTTTCAATATCAAAAGCACTTTAGCTCAGCTTGGCCTGGAAGGCATCGGACTGGAATACGAATTGGATAGGGAAAAGCTGTGCGCCAAGGTACGCGTTGAATTTTGCGCCATCGTCAAAGTCGCCCGAGAAATTCTCAATCTCCTAGAAGTAGGTACTTTCGTCGGTCGCTTGTTTGCCGCGGATGAAAGACGCCGCGTCAGAGATCCCGACTATCTTTCGCGCATGTTTGGCCGGTCTGATCGCTGGGGCGACCCTTTGCTATCTCTTGGGGGACTGCAGGGCGGCAACGATCTGGTCCTAGAGAAAATAGACGGGCGGACTATTGCCTATATTTCCCTGCAAGATGGACGCGTAGCATATGATTCTTCCATCTACAGCTTACTTCCCACTGTCGCCAAAGCTTTGAAAACCAGGCTGCATATCCGGGACTTGGTGCGCTTGCATCAAAAATGGGTGCCCCACATGTCCCGCACAGTGGATGAAGGCGAAATACTGTTGGTGCGCACTTTGCCTCTGCATGTGCGTACGGTCTTTGGGCATGTCGTCGACGAATTATTGCCTTTAGGATACAAACATACGACCGCTTCGATTTTACAGCCCGATACTCAAGCGTCTGGCGATATCTATGAGTTATATGGAAAAAGTCAAAGAGAATTAACAGACGTGCCCCTTGAGTTTTACACTTTGGAGCCCTATCGCGAGCATGTGTTTTTTTCCGACAGGGATCAGCTGCAGACGGCCTTAGAAGATCACCATGTGCTTTTCAAAGCTTTTTCTACCGCTCCCCAACCAAAAGACGACCGCGCCTCCACTTTTGTGGTCAAAGGGCAGCAGTTGCTAGAGCTTGGCCCGCATGACTGGATCTCAAAGGAGACTCATTGGCATCAGTTTCCGGGCAGAGAACACGGTACCCGCCAAGCGCTGATGATCGAGCGCTATGTCCAGCAGCAGCCATGCTTTCCCTTCCTCAAAGCTATCGATGATGGTGTGATTACCAGCCAAGGGATTTTGTTGACAAGATACTTTCCCTCGCCGTTGATGAAGCGCTTGCTTTTGAGTGAACAGGTGCAACGCCACTTGAAGGGGATATACTTTCAGTATCCTTCTCGTACCCACCACAATTCATTTTCGGCGGAAGATCGCGCTTTGCTGCATGACTTGGACAAATACGCCACTCCCGTATTTTGGGTGGATGAAGGCACTGGACGCATTCTGCAATACATTCAAAAGCCAGACCACGATTCCGGATTGTTTGTGCCCCTTGGCCAAACCCAAGCATTTCTGAAATCGACTGTTTTTGGGGTATATGGATCCAATCTTTTGGAAGGCTCCTTTGAACGGGAACTACACGTTCTTTTAGAGGGAATCTTGAGTATGCGCGAGGAGATGACCCATCCTATGCTGCACAAGGGAACCCCTTTAGCCCTGGTTACGGGAGGCGGCCCTGGCGCCATGGAAGTGGGCAATCGCATAGCAAAAGAGTTGCATATTCTGTCTTGCGCTAACATTGTAGACTTCAGCCGGCAGTCCGATGCTGTAGTCAAAGAGCAAAAACAGAATAAGTTTGTGGAGGCCAAAATGACTTACCGCATCGATAAGCTAGTCGAGCGGCAAGCCGAATTCAATCTAGACTTCCCCATCTTCTTGACCGGCGGCATCGGTACAGACTTCGAGCTGAGTTTAGAAGAGGTGCGTCGCAAGGTGGGAGCGACCGCGGCTTTGCCCGTGTTGCTCTTTGGAACGTCAGACTATTGGCGCGCCAAAATTTCATCCCGCTTTGCCTGTAACTTGGCGGCCGGCACCATTGAAGGTTCTGAATGGATCAGCAACTGCTTTTATTGCGTGCAAACTGCCGAGCAAGGCCTTAAAGTCTATCGCGCCTTTTTCAATGGAACCTTGCCCATAGGAAAGTCCGGGCCGATCTACGCGGACGGCTTTTGCGCCACTATCGACTTTTAACCTAAAAAAGGCGATAGATCACCTTGCCTTTGGCTCAAGCTGTGCATTGTAAAAGGCAACTTGCAAGAAAGGCGCTATCTCATCCTTGGGAAGAACATCTTCGGGGTTCGATTGTCCCGTAGAGATCTCTTTGAGGTAGCGCGGATAGTTTTCCTGCACGATATTTTTCCAATAAGGGCGCATGTAATGCGGGTGTTCTTTTAGAAAGGCTTGCATCTTTTCAAACGTTGGCCTGAGAGCATTGATCTTATCCCCTTCCGACATATAGTTTTTCCATCCCTGAAAGGCCTGTCTGACGGCCAGTGGCAAAACACCTTCCGGCAAGAGATTCAAGTCTAATACTTTGTTATCAGCCAGCCCATTGACCACTTCGGCATAGCCTTTAGGCGCCTCAGGCCAGTTTTTGGGCTGCCACTCATCGGCATAGCGCAAAAATGCCGCAAAATCCACCGGGGCAATCTCTCTGACTACCGGCTCTTGTCCAAGTAAACGCTGCCACACATGATAGAGGAAGATCACTTCGGGAGGCGCTACCACATACTCTTCTGCCTGCCCGGGCAAAATGTTGACCTTTTCTAGATATTGGAATCCTGTGAGATAGGCGCTTTTACTTTGGGCTGCATTGACGCGCATCAGAGAAGGGTTTTGCCATAGGAACAGAGAAAAATCGCGGTTGGAGACCTGCAAGAAGGGATTGGCATCTTTAGAGTTTTTCATAAATTGGGTGTACCAATTGCTTAAGCTGGAAGAGATGGCAATGAGCACGGCCACAATGAATAGCCATAGCCAAGCCGGATAGGGATTTTGCTTGTAACCTTGGTTGATGAAGTCTTTCTCTTGCAGTTCCGTGGATGGCCGTTGGTCATTATTATTCATCTTTTCCGTCTTGGGTTAAGTGTAACAGACAGAGGGATCTGAAATCTCTTGGCATACCCCTCCAAAGTGAGCATAAAAATTTTCATTTTCGAATACAACAGAAAAATAGGCGAAGGAGAATAAAAAAAATTTATTTTTTTCCTTGATAACCTCTCTTTAGCTCGACTTTGCTATTGCACTCTTTATGCTCGAACATTCAAAATGTAAAGTCTTCCAAGTGGCTCCTATGGATGAGAGGTAATCGATTTATGTTCAAAAGAAGTATGGTAATTGGCATGGCGTTTGCCATTCTATTTTTAAGTTGGGAAATTTCCAGCCGTTGGGTTTCCGACCTGGTTTTTGTGCTGCCTCCCCCTTCGAAGATTTTTTTTCGCATATGGGATAGCCCCGACCGCTTCCTCCTGCATACTAAAGCTACGGTGCGCGAAATGCTGGGAGGGATATCTTTGGCCTTTGTGATCGCTTTTCCTTTGGCCTGGACGATGTTTTTGTGGAAGTCGTCAAGACTTATCCTACAGCCTATTTTTGTGGTGATCCAATGCATCCCTATGTTTGCTTTAGCTCCGATTATGGTTTTGTGGTTTGACTGGACCTATACAGCTGTCCTCATCCCCACTACGCTGATGATTTTCTTTCCTTTGACCATAAATCTCTATCAAGGTCTTAGAGCTGCTCCGAGAAATCTTTTGGACTATTTCCGCATCAATCAGGCTACCCCATGGCAGACTTTTTCCAAGCTGCAGCTGCCTTGGTCTTTACCCTATGTCTGCGCCGGCCTGCGCATTTCTGCAGGGATTGCAGGGATAGGCGCTGTAGCTGGTGAATGGGCTGGCGCGCAGCAAGGCTTGGGAATATTGATGCTGGAAAGCCGCCGAGGGGCAGATCTGGTTACCACTTTTGCGGCTCTATTTTGTTTGACTTTTGTCAGCTTAATTTTATATGCCTGCACCACCTATTTGGAAAAGCTTGTTTCCAAACAAAAGCCTTTGCGCAAC
>PLSG01000045.1 GCA_003164155.1 Parachlamydiaceae bacterium
GTCGTGAATGGTGATGGTGCCAGCATACTCGGGATCAAGATGCTTTAATCTGGCATAAAGCTCTTCAGAACCTTTTTGCTGCATCTCCTCTTCCAAGGCCTTGCGCACTTCGGGTATGGAAGGTGGACCGCTTGGCGGGCCGAACATGAGGGAGTGGATATAAAAGCCGGCGCCGCCTACTACGATGGGAATATTATCTCGACTGTGGATGACTTGGCAAGCTTGGCGGGCATAATAGAAGAAATCAACTACGTTAAAACTATCGGAAACCGGCAAGACATCAATTAAATGATGGGGAACGAGCAAACGGTCTGCTTTAGTGGGTTTGGCGGTGCCGATGTCCATACCTTGATACACCTGCATAGAGTCAGCCGAGACGATCTCGCCGCCAATCATTTGCGCCAGCTGCATAGCCAGGGCCGATTTACCGCATCCGGTAGGACCAGACAGGATAATGACGCGTTTTTTACTCATGTCGACCTGCAAAGTCTCTTCCTTCTGGGGTTTTATCCCCAACCCTAAAACAATGCGCTCAACATCTTCCTTCTGAGAAGCAACCACAGTATTTGACCCATCTTAAAGGCGTAAATTACAAAAGTCTAAAATTTCCGCATTGCTTCATCTTCGGAAGGGACGATGTCCAGTACGTGATCGAAACCAGACATTTTGAGGACATCCATTACATTTGTAGTGATGGAACATACCACCAATTTACCATACAGTGTCTTCAGTTTTTTAGTCGTGGAAAGCAACATGCGCATGCCTGCACTGCTTAGGTAGTCCACATTTTCAAAACTCATGACTAACTTGTGATGACCATTGTTAATATACTCAAATATCTTCTTTTCTGCAGCAGGGGAAGACACGGCATCTAGCCTTCCCTTGATTCTGAGAACGAGCATATCGCCTTTCTGTTCATCCGTAATACTGACTATATCTTCCATGATTTCCTCGATTAGACAACTTTACGACCTTGGGTTTAGTGTAATCTCACGCTACTCCAAATTGCAACTATTTTTTCCAAACAAGCCGCAAAAAAGGCATCTGCATCAGCTAAAGCCGCGCAGACTTCAAGACTTTAGGGTATAGCCCATTCCATACTCATCGGATTTAGATAAAAAGTGGAGTTTAAGTTTTTTGACGAGTATGACACAATGCACGAAATTAAACCAATAGCCTGCACATGAACCACCGCTTTCAAAAACTGGAATTAGCCATGCCACAAGAATATATGCGCATTAAAGGTTGCCGCCAAAACAACCTCAAAAACATCACCTGCGATCTACCCAAAAATGCGATCATCGTGTTGACCGGCGTGAGTGGCTCGGGCAAATCATCCCTGGCCTTTGACACCATTTATGCCGAAAGCCAACGGCGCTATCTAGAGTACTTATCCCCTCAAGCCAGAGGATGGATAAAGCAGTTGCCCAAGCCGCGCGCCGACTGGATCGACGGGTTATCTCCTTCACTGGCAATTGCCCAGCACCACGCCGCTCTATCTGCGCGCAGCACGGTAGCTTCACATACCGACATATACGATTTTTTAGCTTTGCTCTATGTAAACATCGGCGAACAGCACAGCCCTGCTACCGGAAAAAAGCTGCTGCGCCACACGCGGCAGCAAGTCATCGAGAGCATCTTGCAAGACTATCCTCCAGGCACACGTCTGCAGCTAGCTGCTCCCATCCAACTCGGCCGGGAAAGCTTGGCCGCCGCCATTCAAAGACTGCAGCAACTCGGCTTTATTCGCCTGCGCATCGACGGCTGTGAAATCGATGCCGCTGAAAGCTCTCTTATACCCACACAAGGACAACTTGAAGTAATCGTAGACCGCATCGAATTAAAAGAAGGCGCCAGAGAGCGCCTCAGCGGCTCTGTTGAAACTGCCATGGATCTCAGCAAAGGCATACTCAAGGTAATAGAGGGGAAAGAAGGCCCTGTCAGGTATTTCACTGAAATCTATGTCTGCCCAGAAACACAGCTGTCTTTTCCCCCTTTGGAGACGGCCGACTTCAACTTTCACTCCGCAAAAGGCGCTTGCCCACATTGCCAGGGCAGAGGGGGAATGGAAAAAGTGATGGCCGAGCGAATGCTTTGGAATCCAGCTCTTCCCATACAGCTGCAGGTCATGGAGCTGCTGGAAGTGTTTCCGCGCAAGACTGCTGCCTGGCTTACGGCTATTTGGCAAAGCTTTGCCGAAGAATCATTTAAAGATGAAGCTCTGCCGCCAAACCTTAGCCCTGACTGCCTGCGGGAGATCCTATATGGATCAACCCGGCAGATAACTCTGGAAACTGGGCTGGAGGATGAAGAGAGCAGCTCAAAAATTCAAGTGCATTGGAAAGGCCTTATTCCCTTGATTGATGAAGATCTGCAGGAAAAGCAATCCAAATCCCCCTTTTCCGGGGAGGACTTCGTCTCCTGGAATATCTGCCCTGTCTGCCAAGGAGGCAGGCTAAAGCCCCAAAGCTTGGCTTGCCTGATCCCCATCCGTGGCGATGGAAGCGGCACGGAGGGCAAGGGGATAAACCAATTATGCGCCCTGACGGTAGACGCCTTGCGCTCTGAAATCGGAAAATTCGCCCTATCCCCTCAACAAATGAGCATTGCCGCGGAAATATTACCCGAGATCTCCCAAAGGCTGGAATTTCTCTCCCAGGTTGGTTTGGGGTACCTCGCGCTCGATAGGCCAGCCTCCACCTTGAGCGCCGGCGAAGCCCAGCGCCTGCAGCTGGCCGCGCATATCGGGGCTAAGTTATCGGGAATCATCTACGTTCTGGACGAACCCTCAAGGGGGCTGCATGCCAAAGAAATCCAGCACCTCATACGCGTCATCCATGC
>PLSG01000088.1 GCA_003164155.1 Parachlamydiaceae bacterium
ATTATCACGGGAGGTGATGCCCAGATCGGGCAGTCCAAAGGCAGAATTGGCCACATTGGCGCCGGAAAGATACAGGGCGCGGTAGCCAATTTTTTTTGCCATAATAGCCACATAGGCGTTCATTGTTCCCACAATCTGCAAAGGCTTTTCTTCGGCCAGCGCTATGCGCAGCAATTTTCCAGGAGACTTTGTCATCGCATCCCTCGTTTATTTCAATATAATAGGTAGTGCAATTTTTTTGTATATAGTTCAAGATATAAATATGAGGGACGGATTAATAGAAGGAGAGACATATGTGGGATGATAGCCTAAAAGACGTATCGGTGATAGGTGCGGCTGGTAAAATGGGAAGTGGTATAACTCTTTTGCTTTTGCAGGAGATGGCGCATGCGGAAGCCCTGCAACGCGGTTCTGTCGGCGGCGGTGAGTATAAATTACATGCTATCGATGCCAACGCCCAAGGTTTGGATTCCCTCAAATTTTATCTGCGCAAGCAGCTGCTGAAGGCCGCCGAGAAGAATATAAACGCTTTGCGCGGCTACTATGCTAAAAATCGCGCTTTGGTTAGCAATGAAGAAATCATTCAGGATTTTGTGCAGGGGGCCATGGATATTTTGCATCTCTCTGCAGACTTGCCGCAAGCTGTGCATTCGCGCCTGGTCTTTGAAGCTATCTTGGAGGATGTGGAGGTCAAGCGTCAGCTATTTTCCCAGCTCGTAAAAATCTGCCCCCAGCAGACACTTTTCTTCACCAACACCTCTTCGATTCCGATTTCACTTTTGGCCGCGCAGTCCCAGCTGGAGGGGCGGCTTATAGGCTTTCATTTCTACAATCCACCCCCTATTCAAAAACTTGTGGAGGTAATCTTGCCAGATAACGCCCTGCCGACATTTAAGCCTTTGGTGGTGGAATTGGGCAAAAAACTGGGCAAGACGTTAGTTTTTTCTAAGGATGTGGCTGGTTTTATTGGGAATGGCCATTTTATCCGCGAGATGGCTTATGCTTGTGAGAAGGTGCGCGAGCTGACTCAAAGAGGGCCGATGTTCGAATCTATCTATCTGCTAAATACAGTCACTCAAGACTATCTCATCCGCCCCATGGGTATTTTTCAGCTGATCGACTATGTAGGTATAGATGTCGTCGCCAGCATAGCCAAAGTGATGAGTACTTATATTGTGGGGGGGGTCTTCGAAGATCCTCTCATCTCGAGGATGCTGCAAGCAGGGGTATCGGGCGGTCAATATCCTGACGGCTCGCAAAAAGACGGCTTCTTTAAGTACGAGAAGGGCTTGCCCGTGGCCATCTATTCCTTGGCAGATAGCCACTACCACTTTTTTAAAGACCATTCTGCCAAAGAAAGCGCTTGGCTGGCTTCTTGCTCAGCTCAGTTGGGGGCTTTGCCTTTTTCGCATATGCCTTGGAAGAAGATAGCGCAAGATGGCGATAGGGAAGCTAAGCTCAAGATTTACTTCCACGACCTATTTAAGCATCCCTCCTTTGGAGCTGACTTGGCCAAATCTTATCTAGTCGAATCACGTGATATAGCGCATGGGCTGGTCCATGAGGGGATAGCCAAAAATATCGAGGATGTCGACACGGTTTTGAAGCAGGGATTTTTTCATTTATATAGTCCTGATGCTCCGTTTATGCAAGATTAGAAGACCAGCTATTCAGATCTTCCACAGTTCCGTCAGGGGGGATCGGGCCAGTTACTTAGAGGAGGGTTTATGCGCACGTTGAGGAAGAAGCTATTTGCTGCGGCAGGTTATAATACGACTTTTTTTGGGCCCGGGCGCAAGGAGTTCGATCCGTCCAAGCCCATGCCCCCATTTGAGACATATCTTAAGGAAGCGGCCGCGGGGACGTGTGCTTTAGTGCCGCAGGTTAATTTTGATGAGGGAGTGATGGGCAGTTTCATGCCCGGACGATTTATTAAGCAGGGGAATTTGCCAGGATTTTTGCCTTTTATGGTCCCAAGTTTGCTTGGAAAGCCGTGTTTAGGTGTCGAGGGGGCTTGTGGAACAGGCGGCAGAGCCATTTCTGCCGCTGCTCGCAGCGTCCTTTCCGATAGTGCCGACGCGGTGTTTGTCGCGGCCTTTGAAGTGCAAAATACCATGAAATCGGTGTATGGCGCAGATGTTTTGGCTGGTGCTGGTTATTACAGTGGCGAGCGCAAAGACGGGCAGGCTTTCTTTTTCCCCGGTCTCTTTTCCAATAGAGCAGGGGCTTATGCACAGAGCTGTGGCCAAGTCGAAACGCGCCGTGCTATGGCCAAATGGTATGAGCTGGCTATCCTAAATGCGCGAAAAAATCCCAAAGCGCAAGAATTTGCCAATCAGGCCAAAGATTTACTGGCCTTGGGGATGACGGAGCCTAATCCTAAGACCTTTGTGCCCCATCTGAACTTATTCGATTGCTCAAAAGTTTCCGACGGCGCTTCTTCCATAGTTTTGTTGTCCGAAGAGGGGTAGGCCAAATGCGGTTTGGCTAAAGCCTCCGCGGTAGAGATTGTGGCCATTGGGGAGTCGGAGGGGGACATCACTCAGCCGCCGCCTGATTTGGTGGAGTTTACTTATACCGCCATAGCTGTGCAAGCCGCTCTGCAACAAGCTGAAATTGGCATAGAAGATATCGGGATATTGGAAATACACGACTGTTTTTCTATTACAGCTATGTTGGGATTGGAAGCGGCCGGCTTAGCCCAGAAGGGGCAGGCGGTGCATTATATTTTGGATGGCAAGACGGCGGCCGACGGCCCCTTGCCAGTAAATCTCTCTGGTGGTCTGATTGGCTTTGGGCACCCTACAGGGGCCTCGGGAGTGCGCCAATTGGTCGATTTGCTGCCGCAGT
>PLSG01000493.1 GCA_003164155.1 Parachlamydiaceae bacterium
AAAAATGTAGCGCCGGCATTGATTTCTCTTAGGGCTACTGAAGAGTCCATTCCTTCACTTCTTATAGCTCCCGTCGACAATATGTTATTTAACGAAATTCTTTCAGCACTTGAAAAGATCGCAGGGTTTTCTCTATAAAAGGTAGGAAGGGATTCAAGCGTTTCATCAGCCAATAAAACTGTGTGATGCCCTTCTAAAGAAAGCTCAATAGATTGCAAGGCGGTAGAACCCGTGAGTTTCCAAGTATGGCTGATGTGCTTAGTGGATAAATGTTCTTTGGAAGGAGAATCTGGTAAAAGTGAACTTAAACCTGCGTGCTGGCATGCTCGGTCAATATAAGGAGTGTTACCAAAGAAATCGACACCTTTGGGATCTTCCCCTGCTTTAACAAGCTCATTCAGGATCTCTAAATGATTTCTCATTGCAGCAAGTTGTATTCCTTTTATATGACTATCCGTAGTTTTTAATATTTGGGCTCCATGACTTAGCAATATTTTTACGGCATTTAAATTTCCAGTTTTGATTGCTATCGCAAGGGGGTTGTAAGGTGATTTGGCGTTAATATCTGCTCCAAGCAGAATGAGTTTCGGAATGAGGAATTCAGCCTTAAGGATCATCGCTAACGTCAGAGCGGAATAATCCTTTGCGTTGCCTTCTAAATTTGCTCCCGTATCGACCAGTGCTTCTAAAATTTGTAAGTCTGGCGGAGGTTTTCTTTGGCAAATGCCTACAATAGCTAAACTTAAAGGGGATACTTGTTCGCTGGAGGAATTTACTAAGGATGGGGTTATTCCGAGTTTATCTGTGAGACTTTTGAACCTATAACATAGTTCAGAGTTACCATAAAAAGCGCATGAGTGAAATACATTCCTACCTTTCGCACCTGTTTTGGCTATATCCGCGCCTAGTTCTAGAAAGAGCTCTGCACGTATTTGATCATTGTTATTAAGTGACGAAATCAAGGGGGTATCCCCATCTCCCGAGCGCATATCAATGTCGGCACCCTGATCCAGATAGCCCTGAATTGCTTCACGAGTACCCGTTTTGAGTGCTGCGCGATAAAGAGCTACTGCCGCTTCATCATATCCAGATACGCCAACCAGCTCGATTTGAGTCATCAATTTCCAAAGCATTTTTTTGTCAGGCAACTTATTTGCCTCTGTAAAAACTGTTTCACCAGCTCCATTTTTTAAAGATAATATCTTTTTTAATTCAGCCGGGGAATTGCCCAACCGTTGGATACATTGCGTTACAAATGCATGGCTTCTGGTTTTCATGGCGATCATCAGAGGGTTGTGGCCATCAGGCAATTGGGCTGAAAGGCAGTCGATGAGGGTATCAAGGGGCATTAAATGCAGTAAATGCAGATCATTTTTTTGTGCAGCTTCATGCAGAATGGTTTTTCCGGTGGTTGAAATCTGGTATTTGAAAACCCGCTCTATCAACTCTTGGCTATCCCTAACAAGTGAAGGATGGTCAATCAGGGCCTTGAGTTTTCTTGGATCTATTTTCGGATAAATAGCATCCCAGCGCATATTCTTCATCGCCAATAATTGAAATACTTCGATGAATTGTTCTGGACGCGATCCTGTACTGTTGAGATATGCCGCGATCGCATCTTCAGTCAGCGTTTTATTCACGACATGCAAGCGCAGAGGATGATCCCCTAGCAAGGCTCGAATCACGGGAGGTTTCGCTTTAACCCTTAAGGCTCTTTCTAAAGGAGTTTCTGCAGGAGTGCCGGTCTTGCTGTATAGGATTTTCTCATATAGGGCAGGACTGTGCCGATGCACGATTGCCAGGAGTTCCATTTGCTTATGATCTATTGCTAGATTAGCCAGCGATTTATTTCCGTTGGTTTGCAATAAGACTGTTTCCAGCTGTTCGGGAGTCAGTTTTTTGCATAAATAAGTCAGAAAGGCCGCTCGCTGTTCAGAAGAAGCTGCCCAATTATAGAAGAGGGGAGTTTCTCCATTTATGTTTTGCTGACAAAGCAATGAGAAGAGCTTTTGATCTGGAACATACTTCAGAAGCGACGCATTGTATTGAGCGAAATAATGGACTGGATTGTTGTTGTTTTCTAGTGCCTCCGGGTGATCTGATAAAATCGAGGGGTCCTTTTCAAAGGCAGCCAGCCATTTAGGATTTGAGAAGGAGGGACTGAAATGCATAAATGCCCAGGGCTGTTTGAGCGCGGCTTTTATAACCGCTGGCGAGCTATCTTCTATAATCCATTTTTGGAGTTGAAAATAGGCTTTACTTAAAGCTGACTGTTCATGCATGTCGCTATAACTTCGAGTGTCGATCGAAAAAAGTTTTGAAGTGGCATAAGGTAGCAATAACAGCGCACATTCTTTGTTTTTGTTTTGAATGGCACGCAAGATCACATGATGAATGAGAGCGGGATCGATGACCATTGGATTAAAACCACAGGCAATAAGCTCTTTCATATGGGAAATAGATGCATGCCGCATCGCTTCCTGAAACGGGATTTGGCTTACTCTATCAGTAAGTTTTTGGTCGGCACCCAACGCCAATAGTTCGCTTCTAATGGTCGTCAGATTTAATTTAGAGGCCTCCATAAGAGGGGTATGACCCTCGCGATTGACTTCGTTTAGTTTTGCCCCCAAACTAACGAGCTGGCTAATCGATTTGGCATGGGGATTAGAGCCCTTGATATGATGCATCAGGGCACTATTGCCATTGAGATCCTTTTGATTAATATCGATACCCGCTTCAATTAAAGGGGTCGCCATAGCCATATGACCGCCTGCTACTGCATGCATGAGAACGGTCCTTCCATTATTATCGGTGGTAAAGGGATCTGCTCCGGCTTTCAAGAGTAAATCAATAATTGCCAAATTTTTCGTTTCGGCAGCAATCGCAAGAGAGGTTTTGCCTTCGTTATCTCGAATATTAATTAGATTTTTGTCAGTCATGAGAAAAGTCTGAATTAAAGTGCGATTACCCTCTCGAATAGCCTCATGCAGAGGAAATGCGGTTGCCGGTTTAAGTAAAAGAGCTGAAGCAAAATTTTGGAAGATTTGTCGGATTTTTTCCGATCCTTCTTCATCTTTTGAATCTGCGATGGCAGCTTTAACGACAGCCATATCTTCGTTTAAGATGAGTGGATGATTTTTATAAAGCTGTTGGATAGAATTCAGCACGGCTCTTGTTTTGTTAACGAGTTGTTCTCTTGAGGTGTAATTTGAATAAAAAATGCTCCGCACGGCCGATCCAATTCCATGGTCTTTGGTTTCATGTTTGATGATTTTTTTGAGGATGTCGACGATTTCGCCTCGTTTAGCCAGGGGCATGCGAGCAATTTGCGCTTCGATTTTGGTTAGAATCGCATCTAGATTAGCGCGTTCTATGCTGGTACTGGTGTGAGAATCTGCGCAAAAAGCATCTTCCACTCGTTGCAATTGGAAGAATAGGGTCTGCCAGGCAGTCAATGTCATCGCGGTAACCTATACATACATTGTTAATTGCGCACAAAGCTCAGAAAACAGGCGCTTAGGGCGCCAAAGGGACGAAATTAAATCACGATTCCTTTAAAAATCGTCAATTTCCAGATAGTTAAAATCCCACTCCATATTATTAGTATAACTAGAAATTTTATTATCTAAAAGATTAATTTCTTGAATTTCATGCTTTAAAAATAATAGAATATTTAACAGCTGAAAGTTAATCCTTTGTATCCCTTATGCGTCAATGGGTGATCAGCTTTCCCAAGCGCCTTTGATGCTATCTTGA
>PLSG01000024.1 GCA_003164155.1 Parachlamydiaceae bacterium
TTTGGAAAACACATGGAACCGCCTGGTCAAAATTGAATCGGCCTTGGGAAAATCCCTCAATTTCTCGTTTTCTCAAAAATTTGGCTTCCTCACGGCAAACCCCACACAGTGTGGCACAGGGCTTTTGGCCGCAGTGTTTTTGCACCTTCCAGCGCTCATCCAAACTAAAAAACTAAACGAACTGCAGCTTAGCCATGGCGACAGCTTTATTTCCATCAATGGGCTTCAAGGCAACCCCGATGAGCTAGTGGGAGATCTGGCGGTGGTGCACAATAACTACACCTTAGGGCTGACAGAAGAGAATATCCTCTCTTCGCTTAGAACTTTTGTGACCAAGATCGTGCTGCACGAAAAGAGCATGCGCGCGCGCATCTTATCGGATGACAATGTGGAGATAAAGGATAAGATCAGCCGCGCTTTTGGCATATTGATCCATTCCTACAAGATAGAAGCGCTCGAAGCCTTGAATGCCTTGAGCCTAGTCAAACTTGGCACTGAAATCGGATGGGTGAGCGGCGTCTCAATTGAAAAACTGAATGCCTTGTTTTTTAAATGCCGGCGCGCGCACCTGATATGTGAGCAAGAGGAGCTAATACCCCGCGAAGAAATTCCGCATGCCCGTGCAGCTTTTATCCACAAGGCACTGCAAAATATCCAGCTCAATATCTGAACATTAAATCTCCCTTAACGCCGGTAAAGATTATGCAAGAATCAATTGAACTCGAAATACGCGGAATGCATAGCGCAGAGTGCGCGGCTGAATTAGCACAGGCGTTGAATAACCAGTCCGGTGTAAAGGGCACGGTAAACTATGCCAACGAACGCGCCTATCTCACCTACGATCCTCAAAAAACATCTCCTTCTGAAATTATCCAGATAGTCGAGCAAAACGGCCTTTCAGTTCCCACGCAGAGCATTGATTTGTCCATTGCCGGAATGAGCTGTGTGATGTGTGCCGGCTTGATCGAAAAATCGCTAATTGCCGTCCAAGGCGTAATTTCAACCTCAGTCAACTTTGCCACAGCCACGGCCAACGTGCGCTTTAATCCCGACGAAACCACCGTTAAAGCGCTGCTCAAAGCCATAGAGGCCTCAGGCTATAGATCATCTCCCAAATCAGAACTGACCAACGACACGCTGGCCAATATCAAAAAATGGCAATCGCAGAGCGACTTCATTGCCTTTGCCATCGCTGCCTTGCTGACTTTGCCCTTCATCTTACAGATGATCGGCAGCCTGTTTGGTCTGTTTTCGCAAATGCCCATATGGATGCAAGCCATTTTGGCCACTATCGTCCAGTTTTGGTCGGGATGGAGATTCTATAGAGGCTCTTACCATGCCTTGCGCGGAGGCAGCGCCAACATGGATCTGCTGATCACCATGGGTACATCCGCCGCCTACTTCTTCAGCTTATACGTGCTCATCTTCGGATTGCACAAACCGGTATATTTCGAGACCAGCGCCCTGATCATCACCTTGATCTTGCTGGGACGCTGGTTGGAAAGTCAAAGCAAGCAAAAAGCCTCTGCGTCGATAGAAAAGCTCATGCATTTGCAGCCCAAAATAGCCCGAGTCCAAAGGGCAGACTCATACTTCGATCTGCCCATCGCCGAACTGCAGCCAGGCGATGTATTCCTTGTGCGCCCCGGTGAAAATGTGCCAGTCGATGGCGTCGTGGTAGAAGGTACTTCCTCCCTTTCTGAATCAATGCTGACCGGAGAGAGTGCAGCCGTAAACAAGAAACCCGGAGATAAAATATTTGCCGGCACGACGAATATCCAGGGAATGCTGAAAGCCCGCGCCACACAGGTGGGCGAGCAAACCTTCTTAGCTTCGATCATCAGCATGGTGGAACATGCCCAAAATTCCAAAGCTCCCATCCAACGCCTAGCCGATGTAGTATCGGGCTTTTTTGTGCCGCTTGTGCTGCTGCTCGGAGCGCTCACATTTTTTGGATGGATCCTCGCCGGTGCCGGCACGACGCATGCGCTGATCAACATGGTGGCGGTTTTAGTGATTGCCTGCCCATGTGCGCTGGGACTGGCCACTCCTACAGTGATCATGGTGGCCAGTGGAAGGGCGGCCCATCTGGGCATTTTATTTAAAGAAGCCGCGGCTCTAGAACAGGCCGAAAAAATCAAAGTGGTCATCTTCGACAAAACGGGCACCCTGACCGAGGGCAATCCGCGAGTTAAAGCCGTCATCCCCTTGAACACTGCCCAGGCAAAAGATGTAATCAATATCGCGGCCTCATTGGAACACAACTCTCAGCATCCGCTGGCCAAAGCCATCGTAGAATACGCCATACAGCAAGACATACCCGTCGAACCAGTGGTGAAATTCGAGTCCTTTGCAGGCAAAGGGGTCCTCGCAGAAAAGCGCGGCAAGGCCTACTATGTGGGCTCCTTGGCCTTTGCCCAAGAAAAAGGGGTGCGCTTGGACATCAATAAGGCCGAAGGTCTGGAAGCTAGCGGCAACACCTTAGTATTGGTATGGGACACCACTGCTCCTTTAGGTTATATTACCATTGGGGATCAGCTGCGTGACACAGCCGCGCGCGCTGTGGCCCAGCTGCATGCTATGGGCATCCACACGATCATGATGACGGGCGATAATGCCGAAACGGCTAAAATCATGGCCAAAAAAGCCGGAGTGAAAGAATTTTGGGCCAAAGTCCTTCCCGAAAACAAGGTCCAGAAAGTCTCCGAGCTTAGATCTCAAAAGAAAGTCGTCGGCATGGTAGGCGATGGGATCAACGATGCGCCGGCTCTAGCCGCCGCCGATGTGGGCTTTGCCCTGGGGGCGGGCAGCGATATAGCGCTGGAGGCCTCAGATGTGACGCTTGTGCATAACGATCTCATGGGAGTAGTGGAAGCCATAGCTCTTTCTAAGGCGACTATCCGCAAGATTCGACAAAATCTCTTTTTCGCTTTCATTTACAATATTTTGGGGATCCCCTTAGCGGCCTTTGGCCTGCTCGATCCGGTGATTGCGGCGGCGGCCATGGCGCTCAGCTCTATCTCCGTAGTAGCTAACGCCTTGCTGATGCGCAAATGGAGCTTTCACAGGAACTCAAACCACGACGACCTGTCGTGAAATTTGAGATGGATCCTTGGGGGCTCTTGGCGATAATGGTCTTTGGCGCGGCTTTTTACCCGCTGCTCAAACGCCGCTCTGGCCTGCCTCAACCCCACCTGCTTTTCTCCAAGGTAAGTGCTTTGCAAAGTTGCGAGCCGCCCTCCCCTTCCAGATATATGCTCTGGCCGCAGGCCTTTAAACTGGTGGCGCTGGGAGCTTTCTTGCTGGCTTTTGCCAATCCCTTTGTGCTTTTGCCTAAAGGCAAAAATGGCGCAGAAGATAATTCCCAGATATTTTCAAAAAAGCCAATCAGCCTCGCGACCGAAGGCAATGCTATATACATGCTAATCGATGAATCGGGCTCAATGAAGGACCAAGTGGTAGATTTGTCGCCGCAGGGCACGGAGTTTTTCGTTTCCAAAATAACCTTGGCCAAAGAGGTCACTAAAAACTTCATCTTGGGCGATCCGAAAACAGGTCTGCAAGGGCGCTATAATNNTCATTGCCTTCGCCCGCACGGCGCAGGTGCTCTCTCCTCTTACGCTCGACCACGCGGCGGTGATCGAGCCCTTAAATAAGCTCGAAGTTGTCCAGGGGATGGATCAAGATGGCACAGCTATCGGCTATGCCATCTTCAAGACGGTGAATCTAATCGCCGCCACGCGCCGCTTTGCCAGCGAAATCAAACAGAACGGCAAGGCGCCTTACACCATCAAAAATGCCGTAGTCATCCTAGTGACGGATGGTTTTCAAGAGACCAATCCGCTGGACAAAGACGACAGACTGCGCACCATGGATCCTGTAGATGCGGCCGCATACGCCAAAGCCGAAAACGTGAAACTCTACTTTGTCAATATCGACCCCAAAGTCAACCAAAAGGAATTCACCCCTCACCGCAATCACATGCAGCGCACAGCCGAGATAACCGGTGGAAAATTCTTTGTGGTCACAGAAGACCCGGCTAGCTTAAAGGCTATCTACGCCACCATCGANNATTCGGCAATCTTTAGTCGTCAAGCCGAGCTCCTCGGCAGCCTATGATCCCAGGCTGTATAACTGCTTTTCCCTTTACCCTGCCTTGATAGGCTTGGGGATGCTTTTTCTGGCGGCTTCCATTTATATGGATACCTCGCTCATCAGGAGGGTCCCCTAGATGCCCATACCGCCGATCATCTCCTCTATAGCCATCACAGCCATTGATATGCATTTCGCCTGGGAAACGGGAAAATACGCGCTCTTATTCACCCCTGTAATAGCTTATTTTTTTTGGAGACTATACCTGTATAGGCGCCATGCCTTAAACAACTATGCTTCCGAACGCGTGTTGAAAAAATTGTTAGTCCCACGCTCTTCAAAGTACTACTTTTGGCAAAGCCTTTGCTTATGTCTGGCCTGGCTTTTTGCAAACTTAGCCCTCATGCAGCCTATGGGGTATGGACAATATGCAGGCAGTCTGGCAGGCGAAAATATCCAAGCTGCGGCTGCCCTATACCAATCCCATGAAGTAATCTTTCTCCTGGATGCGTCAGCCTCCATGCAGGTGGCAGATATGCCTTTGAACGCCAGCCGATTCGATTATGCCAAAGACACTATAGATGAGATTATCAGCCAACTTCAAGGCCCTACAGTGTCTTTATATGCCTTCACCTCGCAAGTCACCCAGCTATCTCCTCCCACTTTGGATTACCTCTACGTACGCCTGATGCTGCGGCATGCCGCCATCAATGCCACGGGTGTATCTGGCACGGACTTTTTGCAAGCTATGCAGTATCTCCAACAACAATATGCCTCTCCCCCTACCCCTGCGAGAAAGACCGTCATCTTGCTGAGCGACGGAGGAGACACGGCCTTAGAAGCCGAGGCCGCTAAGGCGCAAGGCCAGTCGCGCATAGCTCAAATCCTAGCTTCCCTGCCAGCTCCACTCTCTGCGCATATGCGCATCTTCACCGTAGGCACAGGATCGGTCAAAGGCTTAGATATCCCAGGCATCTCCTATAATGGCCAGCCAGTGCATTCTGCCTTGAATGCCTTGCTGCTGCAGGAAATCAGCGACAAAGGGGGAGGCACCTACTATATGGCCAACGACTATCCTCCTATCTCTTTAGGCGACGACATAGCCGCGGATATCCAAGCAGAAGGAGGGCCTTTGAGGGAAAGAGCTCTACAAGGCAAATACATCACGGCAGAGGGGCAAAGCAATCCCCAACAAGATATTATCTATAAGCTCTTTTATCAATTCCCCTTGGGATTGGCCATCCTTTTCTTAGCGGGGGCTTTGCTGATCCCCGACTTGGAACCCCAAAGGAGCGTGCCCAAAAATGCATTTTAAGCTGCGTTCAGGGTGCTGCATGCTTTGCGCAGGCGCCATTATGTGGATCTTTGGACCTCTCGCTGCCCTTCAAGCCGAAGAAAGCCGTTTTTACGTGGAAAGAGAAGCTGCTGCTTTGTTCGAAGTGGGTGAGTATGGCGCCGCTTTAGCCGCTTATCAAAAGCTCTTAAACCAAAATAAAGACTTCTGGCAAAAGCATCCCGAAAAATACCAGGCGCTGATCTACAACTTGGGGACGGCCTTTGCGGCCTTAGGCCATGCACAAGAAGCACTGGCTGCCTTTCAAAGCATTCCCTCTGATGAAGGAGCCTCGCCCTTAATCCAAAGGCGTGCTTGGCTCAATGCCGCCATAGTCATGGATCAAGAAGCAGCTAAGCGTGTAGCCCAAGTCAAAGACAGCGATTTTGCCTACAGCGAAAAACTCGACTACGCCCTTCTTCAGCTTTCTTGGGCGGAACGCTTCCTCGAAAGGGCCGCACACGCCGACTGTGCCATCAAAAAATTAATAGACAAGCATCAGATAACTCCTAAAGCGTGCCCAGAAAAGCCAGATCTTGGACAGGCCCATCAAGGGGTGATGCGCCAAATTGCAGAACTTCAGGCCCGCCAAAAGGAGTATGCGACAAGTGGCTCTGCCCGCCGCCCGCCAGCCAATGCCGCCGAAAGGAGCATAATAGTTATAATGGAGGCGGAAAGGCTGGCCTATAAACAAAATATCGAGGCCCAAGCCCAAATGGACGAGCAAAACCCTGCGCCTAATATGCCAGATAATAGTGCTAAATCGCAGGCCCTGGCACTGAGCAAAAATCTGGATTTCTTAAATGCCTTGATAGCTCTGCAAAAAGAACATCTAAGCCATGCTTTGCCCTGCCATCTCGATGCCTGGACATATATTCTCTCGCTATATCAGCAAGGATATGTGGCGGCCTTGCAAGCCCAACAAGCTCTGAAACTCAATTACCCCGGTTTGCCGATTGCCTTAGAAGCGCAAAGCATGGCTTTGCTCTACTGGCAAAGGACATGGGAAAAGCTCATAGAAGCCCGCGAAGAGGCCTCTCGCCAAGCGCAAGCGCCCTCAAAAAGCCAGAGTAAAGGGGATGAAAAGTCCCCAGATAGCATTCAAAATAATGCTCAAAAGGGGTTATCCGAGCTCTATCTGCTATTGCAGGAAATGGACAATTCAGACCACCCTGCCTCCGCACCGCAGGTCAAGGAAGTGGAGCGGCCATGGTAAAAAACATTTCGCTCCCCCTATGCTGGGCACTTTCCCTTCTATGGATGATCCCTTTATATGCCAGCAACTTGCCATCCCATTCGAGCTCCCCAGGACAGCTGCGCCTCGAAGCTGCTGTCGAAGCCCCCACGCCTTGGTATCCCGGTCAATATGGGCGCCTAATTTACCGCATCTATTACCTTGGCGATATAGCCTTAAGCGTTGAGCAGCTGCCTCTGCTCGATGCGCAGGGTTTTCTAAAAATCGGGGAAAAGGAAATCAAAGACTACGCCGAGCTGGGCATGGATGTGCAAGAAATCAGCCAACGGGTGCAAGCCATACAAACTGGCAGCTTCGCTTTCCCGGCCTCAATCATCGAAGGTTCTCTTCAAAGCGCTGGCACAAATACCTCTAAAGTGTCTTTAAAAAGTCAAACCGCTCCCCTCAACTTGATGATAGCGCCATTTCCCTTAAGCGGCCAGCCTTATGCCTTTAAAGGGGCGGTAGGAGAGTTCACTTGGAAAGTCAACATGCTGTCTCCCCCCAACTTGCGCCTGGGAGACAAAATCACCCTTTCCATCGCCATCTCGGGGGAGGGNNATACGGTATCCTTACCCGACATCCAATGCCAGCCAGGCTTTGGCGGATTTTTCCGCCTGAGCGACTTGCCAAGCGCGGGAGAGATGCGCGAGGGAAGCAAATACTTCACAGTGGAGATGCGCCCCATCTTTCCCTTGATTGCCCAGCTTCCCAGCATCGAGTTTGCCTTCTTCAATCCTGCCCAAGCCAAATACTATGTGCTGCGCAGCAGTCCCTTTCCCCTGCAGATTCAATACGCTTATCCTTCCCTGGAACTGCCCCCCAGCCCTCCTAAGCTGGTCCTGCCCGCTGACACGTCATGGAAAGAAACGCTGCTGCGCCCGCGCAAAAACGAACTGGCGCCTCAATAATGAAATCTGGAGGAACCGAAGGAAATTGGATCAGGGCAGGAAATCNNCTCGGGCACGTTCACGAAAATGTAGGATTCGTGATAATCTGAAGCTGGAAAGAAAAAGGCTTAGACTCGATAGCAATTCTCCGGTACGGTGAGCCTTCCCCAACACCACATCTTCGTGAACGTGCCCGAGACCCTGATCCGCCAGCTTCTTAGAGGNNCGAATTTCCGATTTCCTGCCCTGATCCGCCAGCTTCTTAGAGGAATCTGACCAGTTACGAATTTAGGAAAAATCTTTCAGAAGTCTGTTTTTTCGAGTTAGGCAACTCACTCTAATCGCATGTCCTGCCACCCTGCTGCTATTTCATGCTGCTTTTTCGTTTACAGCGGCCGCGCCTTGTGCTAGAATCCCCCACATTAAAATCTCCCTGACCCTAATTGCGATCTCTTTGCATGACTCCACATATTATGCGCTTCTTTGAGGTCCTACATACCTTTGCCTTATCCGCCTGCATAGCCAGCAGTATCGCGTGCTATCCTTTTATGGCTTTATTTTGCCAAACAGATCCCTACAATGACTTGGTAAACGATCTATTGGTAGTCGACTGCATCAATCAAAGACTCAATGACCGGCTGCCGGTCACTTTCAATAACTTCTTGCACGGGGGGTATATCAACATGCCTTCGGCGCGCATGGGAGCAGAAGGATCCATAGGCGTCGGCTACACCTACCTGCCCCCCTATCGCAACATCAATGCGCGCTGTCAGCTCTTTGAACGCGTCGAGCTTTCGGGCAACTACCGCGTCTTCAAAGGCGTTGATGACCCCATGCTGAGCGTCGACGGCTTTGGAAACCTGTCTGACAAAGGGGTCAATGTTAAACTGTCCCTAATCCACCCCGAAGAGAGCAACTACGTTTTTCCTGGAATAGCCTTCGGCTGGGAAGATATCTTGGGAACACAGGCCTTTGCTTCCAAATACGTTGTGATCACTCAGGTGCTGCTGGACTACAACTTGGAAGTCAGCCTAGGCTATGGATTCTGGCGCTTGAAGCGCTGGTTTGGAGGGGCTGCTTGGTACCCCTTTAGACAAGGCAATTTGCCGCACTTAAAAAATCTCGCCCTGGTTGCCGAATTCGATTCTACTGATTATACCAACCCCCGAAGAGAGCCCCATCCGGGAGGACGCTGGCAAAGCTCTCATTTCAATTATGGATTCAAGTACCGCTGGCTAGATTTTTTAGACTTTTCGGTGAGTTCTGTGAAGGGCAAGGATCTGGCCTGGAGTGTGTCTGCCTTTTGTGATCTGGGAAGCACTAAGGGGTTTTTGCCAAAAATCAGCGATCCTCCCCTCTTCAAAGCCATCAAAGAATGCGGTGGCGAAGCCGTAGCCTGCAGCCCTAGCGAA
>PLSG01000399.1 GCA_003164155.1 Parachlamydiaceae bacterium
CTTTTGCCTATAGCTTTGGCTTTTTTAACTACCCGAGATCCCCACATGCTCAAAAATTTTGGCAAGCAAATGGAGGATTTGGTCGATCTTGACGAAGGACCCACGCTTTGTCACATGCTGCGACTGCTGCAAAATTTGGCATCTGCTATGCTTAGTCCGCTCCAAAAACAGCAGATACTGCTCAATCAGATTGTAGCGCATGCGGGAGATATCCACGTCTTGCTAAGTCATCTATCAGAGAAAGTTCCGGCTAAAGGCTGTGAAAAATTTCTGACGCGTACAGCCGAAACGCATAGTCGCGTGAGCGCATTTTTAACGGCGAAGCTTACCAAAAAGCCCTTTGACAAAAAAGGAGAGACGCTTTTTAAAAAGTTGACTAACCTCACCCTTCCCACTTCAGGTAAAGAGAACTTATTAAAAAGTGTCTTGCTGACAGACAAAAAATTGAACGAGCGTTTGCGTTTGCTCAATAGTTCGTTGACTCTTGACATGGGGGTGGAAATAGCCCAAGAAAGTTCCTTGTCTTTGACCCAATTGCAATCTAGTCTGCAAGGTCACGCCGCCGAAGCTTTTGAACTCAACCCGCACGATTTTGGTTCAGAGGAGCGCTTTTGGACTCTATGGAAAAACAACGTCACTCTGCCTTTGTCAGAGCGTTATCCCGGCGCCCTATTCGTATATGCTGGCAAAATTAATAGCCTTCCCTCTCCGGCTAAAGAAGTTCTGAAAAAAGCCTTTGCTAAGTTCACTCTGGCCCTTTTGAAAGGGCCTAGGGAGCTGCTTGAGCTGAGAGAGGAAAGCCTGCATTTCAAGGCTGTTGAAGGGCTGATAAGCCATCTTGAGGGCGATACAAAAGCAGTTGCCAAGTGGGAGTCCTTCAAAAAAGAGTGGAAAAATCCTCCCGAATTGCAGTCCTTCACGGCCTTTATTTCAGCTAAAGTAAAAGAAGGCAGGCTTAAAATTGCTGCGCGAGAAGGTCATGACAAATGGAAAATAGGTCTGACAAATGACCCGATAGACTTGCTTTTGTTGGCGCGTGAAACAGGTGGCTGTCAATCCATCGATGGCGCTGCCCTGGTGAACAAATCTGCCTTAGCGTATGTGATTGACGGAAAAAATGGCGCTATTGTGATCAAAGACGAGACGGGAAAAATTAAGGCTAGGGCCTTGCTGCGCGCCTTATACGATCCAGAGAAAAATAAGCCGGTGTTATTTTTGGAAAGGCATTATCCCAAAGAAATGGACCTGGCGTTAAAAGAAGCCCTCAATGCCTATGCCGTGGAATACGCTCAACGCTTAGATTTAGTGCTTTTGGCTAAGGAGGCTGTAATTCCATCTATTACACCTGTTTGCGCCATATATGAAAACGCCGTGCATTCTTTAGGTAGCAATGCGCCTTTCGAATACTCTGATGCTGCCGGAGGACCTACCACCGGTATTTTTAGCATCAATTTAGCCGCAATTTTGAGCCCTAGCAGTGAAGAGCTACACGTTGAAAAGAGCGAAAAGGAGCTGGAGCTTTCCGTGCATCAAGCAGAAATGGCCGAGTGGCAAGCAAATTTTTTCAAAGCTTATGCTCAAAAAAATAAAGTCGCTTTGGAAGATTTTCTGCGAGGCGATAAAGAAAAATGGAAATGGGAAATTAAAGAAGGCTTAAATGTGGTGCAGTTTTTATTAAAAAATGATGAGAGTCTTTTAAGGGAAGTGCTCAGTTATGCGGAAATGGAAGAGATCTTGGCGAGTCAATTGGTTGAGCCACAAGAGCGTATGGGAATACTCAAATTATGTGCGCAAAAAGATGGAAATCGCCTTTCTGAGACTATTCAAAATTATAACCTCACTGAGCAAGCAGACTTAGTAACTCTGGCTAAACTGGCCGCTAAACACCATGCCTACAGCCTCTCTTTGCATATACGCAATTTCGGCATTAGCGATGAGGCGGAGCGCGCAGCCATAGCTATAATAGCTTTTGAATCTGGGGAAGGAGGACTCTCTAAGTGTATCGCAAATTATGCTATCAAAGATCCTGTGGCGCGGTTGAAGTTAGCTAGACTTGGTTACCAAGATCAGGGGATCTCTGCCCATATAAGCAGTTATGGCATCACCAATCAAGCAGACCTTGTAGAAATAGCTAAAATGGCAGCTAAGTATAACGGTTTCTTAACCTCCCTGCATATAGGCAATTATGGCATTAAAGATCCTTTAGAATTAGTGGAAATTGCCAAGATAGCCTTGGGAGGACTTACCGCCGCTTCTGCCCATATAGATAAATATGGCATCCAAGATCAAGCCACTTTAGTGGCCCTAGCTAAACAAGTTGCAAAAAAAAGTGGGCTAGAAATTTCAACATTTATAGGCAAATATGGCATTGAAAGCCAAGAGGAGTTGAAAGCTATAGCCAAAATAGCGTCTGCCAAAAACGCCTATGGGACAGCCCAGTGTATTGACAATTATGGGATCAAGGACCAATCCTTTATAAACAAGATAATAGAGCGGGCCGGCACCTTAAGGCGCTCTTCTGAAAGGCCCCTGCGCTATAGCATAGGGGATTAATTAACCCCATTTAGGAGCTATTGGTTTAATTTCGTCGAGTTGATTTTTCTGTGCCAAAATATCATCGAAATGCACATCTCAAACCGGCTACATAGCCCTACCTTCATTCGGGGATGAAGAGGAGGATGCTTTCAATCTCAATTTTAATTCTTACGATGTATTATTATTTTGAGAGGTATAAAATCCCTGTTTTATCATTTTTTTAAGGTACACATTCAAGTTTTTCGTGTTAAAGTCCCTGGTTATTTCTGAGCTTATTTGTTTTTATTTAAATGACTTGTTGTTTTGTTTATTTTGGATTGTTTTGTATTTTTTTGTGTGAATCGATTTAAATTAATTCTATTTGTTGGACATAATCTAATTGTGGAATGTTTGAATTTAATTGAATTATGGTATACACTCGTCTCTTCGTGGCTCTGGTGGTTCCTCTGGATTCA
>PLSG01000567.1 GCA_003164155.1 Parachlamydiaceae bacterium
CGTACCATTCGGTAATGATACAGTTCCGCGGATGTGCTGGTCTGATCTACGTGGGTCAACGCCCATTTTTAAAGCTACGTCCACCGATTGGTCGAACTTCACCGACGGCATTAGCTTTAAAATTTCGACAGCTTCCCCAAGTTTATACACTTTCGTGGAATCAACTTTGGTTGCTATCTCCCGAGTTCTTTTACTTCTTTTTTGACCCATAAATTAATCTACTCTATTACGAGTTCTAGACCCATTGAACGCGCTGTACCTAATACGCTATTAGCAGCCATTTCCACGTCGCGAGCATTCATATCTTGCATTTTGTCTGCTGCAATCTGGAGGGCTTGCGCACGTGTAATTTTGCCCACTTTATCGCGGTTAGGCACAGCCGATCCTTTTTCTACTCCACAAACCTTCTTTAGCATCTCTGCTACCGGAGGCTTCTTACAAATAAACTCAAAAGTTTTATCGACATAAACTGTGATCACCACGGGCAAGATCACGCCTGCCATGTCTTTTGTCAACTCGTTATACTGCTTACAGAAGGCCATAATGTTAACCCCGGCAGC
This sequence comes from Parachlamydiaceae bacterium, assembly GCA_003164155.1. Taxonomy (GTDB): domain Bacteria; phylum Chlamydiota; class Chlamydiia; order Chlamydiales; family Parachlamydiaceae; genus BOG-1457. The sequence goes on from PLSG01000567.1 coordinate 561, forward strand.
ACCCAAAGCAGGTCCAATGGGAGGTGCTGGATTAGCCTTACCGGCTGGAATCTGCAACTTAATAATTTTGACAATCTTTTTTTTCGCCATATGTATCCTAAAATACGTTAATTATCGGCCAGGGCATACTGCGCGACTCAGGTGTGCTTATGACACACTTGATCACATCAATATTAAATCCCCAGCCTGTTTTATACAGTAGTCGGATGTCGGATCCAGTGCCTTGTAACATGCACTAGAGAGGCGTATCCTATTTACCAACTGTTAATTTTCAACTTTGACAGTGCGCTAGGAGCCTTCCGCACCTTCAGCCATCTCTTCCACTTGTGAAAACTCTAAATCATCCACACGCGTATCCCGACCGAAAATGGAGACCATAACACTCATGCGCCCTTTTTCCAAGAAGACCTCAGTCACCACTCCCACGAAATTGACAAATACGCCATCTGTGATCTTAACGCGCGAACCGATTTCAAATTTGTGTTTTTGGGTAACCGTTTGTTTCTTATTCTCGAGGTCTGCCAGAATGTTAGTCACTTCAATCTCAGTCAGCGCCGTAGGAGTTTCGCCGCCTAAAAATTCAATAATCCCCGGGGTATCCTTGATATAATGCCAGGATTCATCGGTCAGCGTCATTTTGATCAGCAGATATCCTGGCCATAGCCTTTTTTCTACGATGGTCTGCTTGCCTCTTTTCACTTCAGAAACATTCTCAGTGGGCAGCAAAACTTCTGCGATAATATCGCGCATCCCCTTCAGGTCGAGATTATCTTCGATAGCTTTCTTGGTCTTTTTTTCCTCTGAGGAAAAACACTGTACAACATACCATTTATGCATCATTTATCCTTGTATTACCCTTAATCTATCCCCCAATCATGCGCACTACAAATCCCAGACCGCTTAAAAAGCTTTGAATAATCAAGTCGACGGAGTAAATACCTAAGCCCAGCATGAAAGTTGCACCTACCACAATTTTAGCATAGACGCGCAGCTCTTCAGGGCTTGTCCAGTTAACTTTTACGATCTCAGTTTTAACTTCGCCTACAAAGCTGCGTACTTTATTGACGCTAAATGAAGATTCAGTCTCAGCTACCGGGCTTTTTTTAGCTTCCATTATCGTCATTCCTTCACCACATCTCGATAAAGATAGACGCATGAAGTCCGGAAATCGATTTTCCTCAGGCTTCAGTGGTCTTCAGGTTTAAGACATTTAAACTTGCACAATTTGTCCTGTTCCACAATTTTCTATTCACTACGAGTGCGGAGGGATTCGAACCCCCGACCGGCGGCTTTGGAGACCGCTGCTCTACCAGCTGAGCTACACACCCAATAAGACTTTTCAACGACAAGAGAGAGAGGCGGCAAATGCTGCATTTGCCGCCTCTTAGACATGGAGTCAAAGACGCCGTGCAATCACTTTAATACAACTTGGTATTATTTAATGATTTCTGAAACGGTACCTGCGCCAATAGTGCGGCCGCCTTCGCGAATAGCGAAGCGAATACCTTTTTCCATGGCCACAGGGCAGAGCAACTTAACTGTGATTTCCACGTTATCGCCAGGCATAACCATCTCTACACCAGCTGGCAAGTCAATTGTACCAGTTACGTCTGTCGTTCTGAAATACAACTGAGGACGATATCCAGTAAAGAACGGCTTATGACGGCCCCCCTCTTCTTTGGTCAACACGTATACAGGACCTTTGAACTCAGAGTGCGGTGTGCATGTGCCTGGAGCAGCCAAAACCATCCCACGCTCTACATCTGTTTTATCCAAACCGCGGATCAGAATGCCCACGTTTTCGCCCGCCATCGCCTGATCCAAAGTCTTATTGAACATTTCCAGACCTGTGGCCACTGTATCGCGGGTATTTTTAATACCCACTAATTGCAGCTTGTCGTTGATTTTGACGATACCGCGCTCGACCCTGCCTGTACATACAGTACCACGGCCGGATATGGAGAATACGTCTTCGATGGGCATTAGGAAAGGCTTGTCAACTTCGCGTGCAGGTGTGGGGATTTCCTTATCTACAGTGGCCATCAGTTTTTCGATAGCTTCCACGTATTTAGGATCGCCTTCTAGAGCCTTAAGCGCTGAACCTCTGATAATGGGGCAATTGTGGTAGCCTTTTGCTTCTAAAATCTCGTGCAATTCCATTTCAACTAAGTCGATCAGTTCTTCGTCGCCTGGGGCCAACATGTCGACTTTGTTTAGGAACACGACGATTGAAGGCACTTGCATTTGGCGCGCGAGCAGGATGTGTTCTTTCGTTTGAGGCATCGCACCATCTGTAGCAGCCACCACGAGAATAGCGCCGTCCATTTGGGCTGCACCTGTAATCATGTTTTTGACATAGTCAGCGTGTCCTGGGCAGTCTACGTGTGCATAGTGACGTGCTTCAGTTTCATATTCTACGTGTGTAGAGTTAATGGTAATACCGCGCGCTTTTTCTTCGGGAGTATTGTCAATCGACGCATAATCTCTAAATTTAGCACCGCCCGCTTTAGCAAGAACTTTCGTTATTGCCGCCGTTAAAGTTGTCTTGCCATGGTCAACGTGGCCAATTGTTCCAATGTTGACGTGAGGCTTCTTCCGTTGAAATACTTCTTTAGCCATTTTATATCCTCCGTTAAACTCCAGGACACTTATTGATTCTTGTTAATTTATACAATCGAATTCTGCCCAGAATAGGAATTGAACCTACGACCTTTTGCTTACCATGCAAATGCTCTACCACTGAGCTATCTGGGCAACCTAATTTAGATACCTTACAAACTTCTTCGCTTTAGCCACTAATTTTCTGTGGCTGCATTCCCTTGGCAAAAAATTCACTGCCAAACAACACTAAAAGTAAACATCCTAAAGTCAATTGCGACTAGACTCATCCGAGCCAGCCTAACCGAACCTTGGGGTGCTTTTCGAGAAACTCCTCCACACAAGATCCATGTGAAGAATCTTGGAAATGAGAACAGACTAACATCTTTGAAAAAAAACGGCAACAATAATCTTGCTAAATTTTCATAATTTTGTCATTACAAGGGTATGCACAAGTTAAAAACGCCTGCTTGAGCGCATTTCTAACGATTAGTCAGATCGATTATTTTCACTTTTATCTTGCCCTAATTTTACCCTTAACGCCCTTTAAGCTACCATCTTCCTACAATCGATGCATAATTGATTGTTTCTAGCGCTGGCGAAAAATCACCCTGGCCTTGGTCAAATCATAGGGGGACATTTCCACGGTAACTGTATCCCCAACCAATACGCGAATATTCTTCATCCGCATTTTCCCACACAAGTGAGCGATAACCTTCAACCCGTTTTGAAGAGAAACTCGAAAGGTCATATTGGGTAATAGTTCTTCGACAACACCATCAAGCTTTATTGTATCTTCTTTTCCCATGTCCTAAATTTATCTCTGTACATCGTTTTTTACGCAAACTAGTAGGATGCAGCATAATTTTGACTGCACCGTAAGTAAAATCATTGTATCAAAGCACTAGCTTAAATTCCACAAAAATATGCAGCGCCTCAAAATCGAACGCTCGACTTTGTACAATTTTGGTCGTGAATTGTACAAAATTGAGGGACAGCAAGGTTTTCATAAAAAACATTTAGCGCGCCTTCCTGCAGCGGCCTCATTGCCCTCACCGCATCCAGGGATGAATGCAATGTGCTCAAGCTAGGCATTGCAGGCATGCGCCTGGCATGTTTTTTATGAAAAGACCCTGGAGGGAGGGGCAATTTAGGCCCTGCTTCAAAAGAAATGGACAATAATATAGCCGTTCTTTAGAATTTGCCTGCATCGCAATTAAAGTCTTGATTTTTATACAGGCTTAACCTAAAAGTCAAGTTTATGAGGTATGTACCGCCCCCTTCAGGATACTACGACACGCTATTATACCGAAGCAAACGGCACAAAATCGGTGAAAATTTTCACCGCTTTAAAGTGTAAGTTAAAATAGGAACCAGGCTCTGCCTGTTCCATAACACTGATGAGAGTGCAATGAAATACATCAAAAGTGAACGTCTGAAAAAATTAGAGTCAGAACTCAACGACTTAGAGCAATGGCTTAAGCTGGGCCTTGTACCCAAAAAAGACATCGAAAAGCATAAAGAGGAAATTCATGCGCTGCAATCTAAGATTAACGAAGAAAAAGAACGCTTGCACTTTCTCAAGGAAAGCGGCGAAGTAGAAGAATACACCACCCCTAAGCGCTCCCCCGCTAGAGCTTCTGGTTATGCCGAGATGCCCACCATCCCAGATATCGACATCGGTGAAACGGGAGGGGCTAGTTTTGCCGAGACGGGCTTTGACATGGACACTGAAACGCATGAAGCAGAATCTTCGATCATCGAAGAGCGCGATGAAGGCGATGAGGACGAGGCAGGCGGAGAGGATAAAGCTGATGAAGAGGAAGATGAAGATGAATCCTATTTCAGCGATCGCAATCGCTGGAAAAGAGGCGGCATTATAGATCCTGATGCGAATGAGTGGTAAAATCCCCCAACGGCCAAACATAAGCCTCTATTTTCATATCCCCTTTTGCACACATAAATGCCATTATTGCCATTTTTACGTCATCCCGGATAAAGCCTTCTATAAAACACAACTGATGGAAGGCTTAGCCCTGGAATGGCAGCAGCGCTTGCCGCAGATGCAAAACACCCAGATAGAATCTATCTATTTTGGAGGGGGAACCCCCTCCTTACTGGGAGCTGAACGCATCGCCCATATACTAGACACTGTAAAAGCAGCTTTGCCCTTTGGAGCTGAACCTCCGGAAATAACTTTAGAAGCCAATCCTGAAAATATTTCCACAGAGCTCATGCAATCTTATGCTCAAGCTGGCATCAACCGTGTCAGCATAGGCGTGCAGACGCTCGATCCCCCTCTTTTGCAGATGTTAAGCCGTCAGCATACCGCCCACAAAGCAATTGACGCGGTCATCTCCACGGCGCAGGCAGGGATAGGCAACATCTCCATAGACCTCATGTATGACCTGCCAGGACAGACCTTGCAAAGCTGGCAAAGCACTTTAGAGCGTGCCTGTACGCTGCCTATTGCACATCTTTCGCTTTACAATCTCACTATCGAGCCGCATACACCTTTCTATATACGGCGCGAGGCCCTCCAAAAACTCATGCCAGACTCAGATACCAGCGCCCAAATGCATGTGATGGCTATAGATACCTTGCTCGGCCACGGATGGGAACATTATGAGATCTCGGCCTTTTCCAAAAACGGATGCATCTCCCGGCATAATGTGGGATACTGGACGTCCCGTCCCTTTTTAGGATTCGGCCCTTCAGCTTTCAGCTATTGGGAAGGGGCTAGATTTCAAAATTGTTCCAATTTGAGCAAATATCTCCGCGCTTTAAAAGTTCAGAAGTCGCCAGTGGACTTTACCGAAGAACTCCCCTTGCATGCCCACCAAAGGGAGCTACTCGCCATCCAACTGCGCCTTAGGGCTGGTGTAGACATGACAGCTTTCCAGCAGACGCATGGCCCCCTAGAGAGCGAAGTACTGCAATCCATCCAAGGCCTTATACATAGCGAACTCCTAGAATCCAGCGCAAACAGCATCCTCAGACTCACCCGGCGCGGCATGTTGCTCTATGACACCGTAGCCGTGGAGCTCATCTAAGCAACTGGCGGATCAGGGCAGAAGATCGGAAATTCGGGCACGGGCTCGGGCTCGGGCACGGACACGAAAATGTGGTGTAGGGGAAGG
>PLSG01000087.1 GCA_003164155.1 Parachlamydiaceae bacterium
GATGTCGTTTTCATCACCGGAAGTTATGGCCTTGGCGAAAGCGTCGTCCAAGGAACTGTAAATCCCGACGAATTTTATGTTTTTAAGCCCACCCTCAAGCAGGGTTACAAGCCCCTGATCGATAAGCGGTTGGGAGAAAAAGCCACTAAGATGATCTACTCCAAAACGGCAGGACATCCAGTCAGGTGCGTCAACACTGTGGCAGAGGATAGAAAGCTCTTTTGCCTGACCGATCAGGAAGCTCTTCAGCTAGCTAAATGCGCGGTTGCGATCGAAGACCACTATAGTGCCAAACATGGAAAATGGACGCCGATGGATCTTGAATGGGCCAAAGACGGACTAACTCAAGAGCTATTTATCGTGCAAGCAAGGCCAGAGACAGTCTATTCGCAAAAAAAACAAAAAAATATCATTCAGGAATACAAGCTGCTGGAAAAGGGCAAAGTGCTTGCGCAAGGCAAAAGCGTGGGAAATAAAATTGCCCAAGGTACGGCGCATGTCATCAAGGATGTCAAAGACATTGCCCTATTTAAGGCCGGAGAAGTCTTGGTCACCGACATAACCGACCCTGACTGGGTCCCCATCATGCGCATCGCCTCAGCCATTGTGACCAATCGCGGGGGCAGAACTTCGCACGCCGCCATTGTCAGCCGGGAGCTCGGCTTGCCATGCATCGTGGGAACCAATGAGGCCACGCATGTCATCGCCACTGGCCAAAACATCACGGTGAGCTGTGCCGAAGGGGAGAGGGGATTGGTCTACGAAGGGCTGCTCAAATACCACGTCGATCAGATCGACATACAAAAAGTCCCCAAGACCCATACTAAAGTCATGCTCAATGTGGGCTATCCAGACGAGGCCTTTGAACTGAGTTTATTGCCAAGCGAAGGGGTGGGGTTGGCGCGGGAAGAATTTATCGTGACGGAGCATATCCGCATCCACCCCATGGCTTTAGTCAATTTTGAAAAAGTGACGGATCTTAAATCCCGACGGCTTATCGAGAAATTGACCTATGGCTACACCGACAAAAAACAGTATTTTATCGATAAGCTCGCCATGGGGTCCGCTATGATTGCCGCGGCTTTTTATCCGCGCGAGGTGATTTGGCGCTTCAGCGATTTCAAAACCAATGAATATGCCAACTTGATTGGGGGAAAGTACTTCGAACCAAAAGAGGAAAATCCCATGATCGGGTGGCGAGGGGCCTCTCGTTATTATAGCCCCGAATATGCCGAAGGGTTTGCCTTGGAATGTGCCGCCATAAAAAGAGTCAGAGAAGAATTTGGCCTGGTCAATGTGAAAGTCATGATCCCCGTTTGCCGCACAGTTGAAGAGGGGAAGAAGGTTCTGCTGGCTATGCAGAAAAATGGCCTGGTACAGGGCAAAGACGGGCTGGAAGTGTATGTGATGTGCGAAATCCCCAGCAATGTCATCTTGGTCGATGAGTTTTGCGAAATCTTTGATGGCTTCAGCATCGGCAGCAATGACTTGACGCAGATGACCCTAGGTGTTGACCGCGATAGCGCATTGGTTTCCGACATCTTTGATGAGCGCAATGCGGCGGTGACGCGCATGATCGCCCAGGCTATCCAGGTGGCCAAAAAGCATAAGCGCAAAATCGGCATCTGCGGCGATGCGCCTTCGACATATCCTGAATTTGCCAATTTTTTGGTCGATTGCGGGATCGACAGCATCAGTTTAAGTCCCGATGCCCTTTTGCGCACCACGCTGACCATAGCTAAAAGGGAACGAAGTAAACAAAAACCTGAAAAATAGGCTGCATGCACTATGCAAAAGCAACCCATGATCTGCTCTATCGCCCAATTTCAGCAGCTCTTGGACATAATTATGCGCCAGGGCTACAAGCTGATCGGCCCCACTATCCGCGATGAGGTCATCATTTTCGATGAAATCCACTCGGCGCAAGACTTGCCCATCGGCTGGGGCGATGAGCAAGAAGCTGGACGCTATCGGATCAAAGCGCGGGCGGATAAAGCCTATTTTGGATACAACGTAGGGCAGCATAGCTGGAAACAGTTCCTCTTTCCCTCTCAAGAGAGGCTCTGCTCGGGGCGCAAACAAGATGGGCGGATCCAGATGGAAAAGCCAGAGCCCATTAAAGAAAAAATGGCCTTCCTTGGGGTGCGGGCCTGCGATATGCAAGCTATCCTAGTCCAAGACAAAGTTTTCAATCACAAGCTCGCCGTTTATGGGCAGTATCAACAGCGGCGCGCCAACACTTTGATTATCGCGGTAAACTGCACCACGGCGGCAAATACCTGTTTTTGCGCATCGATGAATACGGGGCCAGCTGTTAAAGGGGGCTACGACTTGGCTTTAACCGAAGTCATCGATGATCAGCGCCACCACTTTTTGTTTACCAGCGGATCGGCCGAGGGGGAAGCCCTTTGCCTCCAATTGGACTTGCCGCCAGCCGAACAGGCAGACTGGGAAAGGGCTCAAGGGCTGGTCGAGAAAACCAAAGAAAAGATGTTCCGACGCGTAGACA
>PLSG01000237.1:0-4064 GCA_003164155.1 Parachlamydiaceae bacterium
AAATGAAGATATTAAAAATTATCACCAAAAATCTCACACATTTTTGGAAGAGTTTTTAAAAAAATGTGCGGCCAATCCTGAAACATCTAAGCGCGAAATTTTTGATAGCATGCGAACCGCCCCTTAATTTCTCGCCTGAGCTTTTGAAATTATTCACATGCTACAATAATATTTTATGATAGCTTAAGGAAGAATAAGACCTGTTTGAAGGCTTCAAAAATGCTGCTTCAAAGCAGCGCGCGCAGCGTGAAAACCGCACATTCCATGTACGCCCCCACCGGGGGGCGTAGAAGCGGAACAAATATAAAGTCCTCGACAAGGCGTGGAATAAGGCACTATGCGCGCTGTAGGGCGCGCAAAAAGCTGATAGATATCTTGCACGCCACCATTAATATCTCCTCCCACGTAGTTGGCGTTGTACTGTTCCAGCTGCAGAGTGGACTGCGTGCTGCGCGCTAAGATGCAATCTTTAAAATGTGGCGCAAATCTCTCTACTTGAGCTTCAATTCTTTCCGTCATATCCACCAGCGACCCATGGGGGACGTGGCAATAGCCCCAAGCCGTATGTTTGCCAGCTGGTGCGCGAGTGGCATCAAATAAACTTTGCTGCGCCATTATCACATAAGGTTTTTCCGAAGGCCTATTTTCCCAAACTTGTCGTTCAGAGGCGGTGATCTCCTCTGCGCTGCCGCCCAAATGCAGCGTGCCAGCCCGCAGGCACGCGCTGGCTTTCCATGGTATCGGGCTGTTAAGCGCCCAGTCGATCTTGAATACGCCTGGTCCATAGCGGTAAGCGGCGAGTTGGCTTGAATATTTTGCAGGCAGTTGCTTTTTGGCAATTTGCAGCAAAGTTTTAGGAGAAACATCGCATAGGATGACCCGAGCAGAAGGCAGCTGATCGAGGCTTTCTATCTCCACTCCGGTGTATATTTCACCGCCGAGAGAACAAAAAAAGGCGCCTAGGGCCTCGGCGATCTTCTGTGATCCCCCCTGCGCCATCGGCCAGCCCGCAGCATGCCCAAGGATGCCGAGTGTCAGGCCAAATGCTGCCGTAAGCGGTCTATCCAAGGGCATCACGGCATGCGCGGCCAATCCTGCAAAAAAAGCACGCGCAGATTGATCTTTAAATAGACTTTTTGACAATCCATTGGCCGAGCGCATAGCCATGAGTCCAAAGCGCGCCAGCAAAAATGGATGCTTGGGGAAATGCAAAGGAGCTAATAAATCGCCAGCCATGGCCTCCCAATGCCCAACCAGAGGATCCATCAGGCGCTGGTAGGCCGCCCCATCTCCCCTCAGGGTTTGGCAGGTGGCTTCAATCGAGCGCTCAAGCACAGCTGCCGTGCCATCATCAAAGGGGTGGGCAAGGGGAGCTGAAGGATGAATCCATTCAAGTCCATATTTTTCAAGCGGCAATGTGCGAAAAAATGGGGAGCTGATTGCGAGGGGGTGTATAGCGGAGCACACATCGTGTATAAAGCCCGGCAGGGTCAACTCAAGCGAGCGCATACCTCCGCCAATGCTTTTTTTAGCTTCATAAATAGCCACATGCAGGCCTGCTTGAGCCAACACGATGGCGGCAGCCATACCGTTTGGTCCAGATCCAATCACAATGGCGTCGTATGCTGAAGAATGAATGGGCATTTGAACTTCTCGTCTAGTGAAGGAAGGAAATCGAGGGAAAAAAGATTCTTTCCAACCCTTGAAGAAATTTTCTCTTTAGAAAAAAATCGCCTTCAAGGGCTGATTTATTTATATATACTAGAAAGTCGATTTTTTCAATTTAACATTTATATTATTTTCTATTGACTCAACGCCTCCGATATCTTTTATTTTATCCTCTACTTTTTTCTTATCACTTTCGTTCTCTACATAGCCATTGAGGGTTACCTTGCCATTATTGACTTCATAGGTTACCTGTTCATAGCCTGGGCGATTGATCCCCTTTTTGAGCGCATCGCGGATCTTATTGGAGATTTTTTTATCTTCTTGAGATTGCGCGGAAAGCACCACGCGGTTGCCAGTGCCGCTTTCATCGGCAGCGCTATAAACCGCAATTCTAGAATTGCGCAGGCGATCATTGAGCATTTCCATTCTATCATCGACGGTGATCACGCCATTTATTTTTTTGATTTTATATTTTAAGCGATCGCGCATTTGCTGGTTTTCTATAGGGCCGGTAAGTACGACTACGCCGCTAACTAGGCGCACATCGATATGCGCCTGCTTAAGATCTGCATCGGCATTCAAAGCTTTCTTGATATCGTTTAGGATTTCATGATCGATCTGGTGGGCCACAAACATATTTTTATCCCTTTCGCCTTCTCTGGCACTGCGATAATCAAAAGTCCGATTTGAACGCTCATCGGAATCGCTGCGCGCATCATTGTTGTCTTCATCTCCCTCTTCATCATCTTGATCATCTTGATCATTTCTATCTTGGCTGTTCCAAGCTTTTCTATCCTCATCCCGCTGTCTATCCATTTGATCGGCTTGATAAGCACTTTTGCGATCTCTATTGAATCCATTTTGTCGACTATCCGACCCATCCGCTTGCTCCTTGCCTACGCTATCTAAGTGCCCTTTATACGTACCATCGCGTTGATCGTACTGATAGTAGCGCGTTGCGGGAGGAGGTTGTTGACCGCAGCGATCGNNGATTTGCCGAAAGCAAAGAGGAAATAAATGTTGTGCCAATGACACTATAGGCGGCTACACTTAGTAAATTAAATTTCATACCTAGACTCCATTTGTTTAATTTTAAAATTCAACAGCTTCTTACTAAACAGGATAAAGTTGATGCGCGAAAAAAATGGAAAGATTCATCAGAGCCAAGTGTTATCAAATTTCGAAATTCCATTGGCCCCGGCGAGCCTTTGACCAGCCGCAATAAATTTGATTATATAAGAATTTTTTTAATACGCAAGAATTTCGGTCCATGCTATCAAAAAATAGTGCCATCCCCAGGAGTTTAAGGCAGTCTCATCGATTCACCTATTGTGCCTTATGCATCTTCCTGGTCGCAATTTCAATAGGAAAGCTTAATAAAACCGCCTAATTGTGGCACACACTGCCATTGCACTTTTTTGTATTGCAATATAGCACATATTGTTTATACTAAAGATTAAGTGGATTAAGTTTTATTTAAGTCATACGCATTGCGCTTATCTACACACCTAAAAGGATGTTGTATATGAAAAAAATAAACAAAGAAATTCAACTGAGCGCGGAAGCTAAAAATGAAATCGAAGAAAGCCTCATTAAACCGCTTATGCAGCAGATGATTGAGGGACCTCCCTCATCTCTAGAGACTAAAGATCAACAGCTTAAGCGACTGCATTCACAACTAAAACACTCGCTTGCTCAATATGAAGATTGCTTCAAAAATGCCGGCCGTCTTTTAAATGCAGCTGGCTTCACTCTACCCGTCGTCGATGAAGAACTTACGGCAGATTCCGAAGAAGCCGATATCGAAGAGTCGGAGGAGATCCTCCCCCCAGAATCCCTTCAGGAGCTACTGGGGCTAGAAGATGAGCAGATGGATCAGATCTTAAAAATTGCGGTATCGCATTACTCTAGCGATGATTTTCAAAATGCGCGCGATCTTTTTATCCTATTGACTACCTTGGACCCAAGCAAATCCAATTATTGGATGGGGCTGGGAATGGCAGAGCAAATGAGTCAACATTATGATATGGCAGGCATGGCTTACGCTATGGCCGCAGATCTCAATACAGATGATCCTTCGATTTTGCTCTATAGCGCCAATTGCCTGCGCTTGATGGACAAGCTGAGTGACGCACTGGCTTTGCTGGATGCACTGATAGAGGGAATTGGCGATGATGCCGAATGGCAGGGAGTAAAAAAACGCGCCCAAGAGCTGTTAAGCGAGTGGAAACCACAATAATTTGGCCACTTTATCCGATACTTTGCTATAATTGGTTAAAAGTAGTACACTCTCAAGATGCGAATTTGATTAATTAGGCCTACATGAAAGCTCCTAAGAGTCTTGTCATGCTAAAGTTGCGATTTTATTCACCATTCAGCACGCCTTCAGCGTGCGG
>PLSG01000237.1:4077-19756 GCA_003164155.1 Parachlamydiaceae bacterium
GGCTGAAGGCCTTTCTCATATAAGCTTAGGGCAACGCCCTTAGCATTACCCTTGCCTCCATTCATTGGGGTCGGGCTTGTTATTTTGCGTTTTGAACACCACGCAAGGAATGACATAGAAAGCGGTTCAAAATGCAAAATTGCAAGCCTGACCCCAATGAATGAAGGCAATTTCGTGGAGCGTAGCTTGTCAAGCAAAAGATGTGTGTAACACAATGCCCATTCAGGGTGAATATTAGATTTGTATGATTTTATCACTCTAAAATCCTCACAAAATCAACACCCCAATCTTGGAATACATGCCCTCCACATAGTTAAGAGGTTTTTGTGAGGTCCGTAAAATCTCATGAAGAGACCTTATTTTTTGGCACCCCAATTCAACATTATTATCTTTTCTTTTACATCTATTTAATGTATGATATGTGCACTTCTTCGTTTTTTTAAATTACTAAACAACATATTCAGTACGGTGGAATTTTTATGACGCCTCTATTTTCTCGCCCCACGCTTCCTTATAGGCCTTCATATTTAGGAATTCCATATTCAGCACTTCCACTCTCCACCCCACAGCAAACATCTTCTTCTTCTTCTTCTTCTTCTTCTTCTTCTTCTTCTTTTCCAAGAGTCACACTTTTAGCAAATACAAGCGTTTCCCACGATGATGCGACCATCGAAAGGGAAAGCGACGAAGAAAAAGAGGAAGGCAAAAGGTCTGAAGCCTCTCCTTTTGCAGCTTATGCCGACATGGAGAAACGCTACAAAGACCTGTTTCTAACTAAAGTAATCTGCTTTACACATCGCAAATTCAAAAATGTTCTCGATGTAGGCATGGATCGTCTTTTGGTAATCAATGCGAGCACTAGTAAAAGCCTCTTAGGCACAAGTCATCTAGCCACTTGCATAGGCATTTGCGCAATAGGAAGGAAAGATTCAGGCGATATTATGCATGGACTCATCCATTTCTCAGGGATAACGAATGTTAAAATTTCTTTAACCACCATTTTTAAAGCTATGCACGCACGCGGATGTCGCGACAAAAATGAAATTTCGCTCTATTTATTGGGAGGTCAAATTGTAGATCCAGAGCATCCTGAGGAAAATGGAACCTTAGAAACAGAGAAGGAATTCCTAAGACACAAAGACACATATAATATAAGAGCAGTGAGCCTTCACAACAATAAAACTGAGGAAGACTCCATTTTCGCAGTAATGACCTTAGAAAAAATCTACTACAGCCATAAAAAGATCTTCGCATCCAACCCCAAGGGTGTGGGAAAACATATATGAAATTGAGATAATTAATTCAAACATTAATTGCCCGGCGGCACAGGCTTCTCCAAGACAATAGCTACGCTATGGTGTAGACCATCGTCTATCAAGGGGATTTGGGCAGAGGGCAGCTGCGCCCCATCTAACACTACACTAAGCGCTCCGCTGCTAATATGATGGGGATTTGCCACGGTGATAGCATAGAAAGAAGATTTGTAGCGGTAATCCAAGCTAAAGCCTTCCCATTCAGCAGGCAGCGCGCATTTGAAAGTCAAAGTTTGGCCATGCAATTTAAAGCCAAGGATCTCCTCCAACCATATGCGGTACATCCAGGCTGAAGAGCCCGTATACCAGCTCCAGCCACCACGTCCTACCTGGGTCTTGAGAGCGTAGATATCGGCAACAGCCACGTAGGGCTCTACTCTGTAGAGGGCACAATCTTCAGTATTTTGCGTGTGCGCAGGAGCAGACATCATGCGCAGCAGCTCTACGGCTTTATCTCCCTTTCCAAGTCTCGCAAAAGCCATGGCCAACCAGAGGGATCCGTGTGTATACTGCCCACCAGTTTCACGCACCCCCGGCGGATACCCCTTGATATAGCCTGGATCCAAGGGCGTTTTATCAAATGGAGGGGTGAGCAGCAAAACTAGCCGCTCTTTTGCTTTGACTAGGCGATCCTCAGCGGAATTTAGAGCCATGGCGCATCTTTCAAGATTTCCCATACCGCTAATTACTGCCCAGGACTGCGCTAAAGAGTCAATCACAGCTTCAACATTGGCAATGGAGCCAAGAGGACTTCCATCATCAAAATAAGCGCGCCTATACCACGCACCATCCCATGCGCTGGTTTCCACAACTTCAGCCAGGCGTTTAGCCTCGCAACGGTATCCCTCACCCGCTTGCTGGTCACAGCAGCTCAAGCAAAGCAAATCAGCAAAATCATGCATCACATGCATCAGAAACCATGCCAACCAGACGCTCTCCCCTTTGCCCTTTATGCCCACGCGATTCATGCCATCATTCCAATCGCCACCGCCAATTAAGGGCAAGCCATGCGCGCCGCTGGTGATCCCCTTTTGGATCGCTCTTCTACAATGCTCCAAGAGTGTGGCCGTCTCCTTGGAAATTGCAGGGACTTGATAGGCTTCATGCTGATCCTCTTGCAACAAGGCAGCTTCTAAAAACGAAATCTCCTCTTGCAGAATTGACACATCTCCAGTCACCCTTACATACTGCGCGGTGACATATGGCAGCCACAAAAGATCGTCGGAAAAACGCGTTCTCACGCCGCCGCCAGATTGAGGATGCCACCAATGCTGCACATCCCCTTCGAGAAACTGCCGCGAAGCCGCCTTAAGAATATGCTCTTTGGCAATTTTGGGCAAAGCGTACACAATGGCCAAGCAATCCTGGAGCTGATCGCGGAAACCATAAGCTCCGCTGGATTGATAGAAAGCGGCCCTTCCCCAAAATCGGCAGCTGAGCGTCTGATAAAGCAGCCAACTATTCAGGGCAAAGTTGGTTACTAAATCTGGCAACTGCACATGAATAGTCCCCAAGGTCTTATCCCACCAAGCCGTAGTTTGGGCTAAAAGCTGGTCGACTTTGCCATGGGTGCGGCAGTCTAAGGCATACCTACGGGCCGTGGCAGCATCTTTGGCCAATCCTAAGATGAAGACCAGCTCGACTTCATTTCCCGGAAGGATTTCCACCACCACCTGCAGGGCTGCGCAAGGGTCTAAGCCAGCCCCTGTGAGGCCAGACAGGGATTGCCGCTCTAGGGCTTGGGGATTAGAATGCGTGCGATTGCGGCCGAGAAACTCTGTGCGGTCGCCAGAATACGAGGTGATGGGTAGGCTTGAAGTGCAAAAAGCCACATGGCTGCCAAAGTCTTGCTGGTAGCGATTGTATGCAAACAGGCTTTGACTCTCACTGTCCCATTCGGTGAAGACATAGATCTGCGAGTCCTCTCTATCCCCGCCGAGCACCCAGGCAGAATAAGCCGTCACACTGAGCTTGCGGCGACGCGACGAGTGATTAGCCAGGCGCAAACGCTGAATGCGCAGCGGTAAGCCCCCTTCCTCATTTACCGGCACAAATACCAGTAATTCCTGTTCGATGCCGTGGCTGTTGTGCTCAAATCGCGTATAGCCTTGGCTATGTGTCACCCGGTAAGCATCTAGCTCTCGGATAGGCGCAGGAGTAGGCGTCCATAGCGCACCTGTTTCTTCATCGCGGATATAAAGCACATCGGAGATGGGATTTAACAGAGGATCATTAGACCAAGGGGTTAGGCGGTTTTCTTGGCTATTGCCATACCAAGTACAGCCTATGCCAGCTTCGGTCACCAAAGTTCCAAACTGCGGATTGGCCAAGACATTGATCCAAGGAGCCGGAGTATGCATACCGGCCGGCAGATAGATCACATAGGACCTACCATCGGGGGTATAGCCGCCTATTCCATTGAAATAGGGCAACTCTAAAAAGGGCAGAGGTCTAGAAGGCTCCTCTTTGACCATATCATTGGCAATAAAGGGAGGAGGGTAGGCGCTCTTGGCCATGGGGGAAACCAGCTGCTGGCGAAGAGATCCCCTGGCGGCCACTAAAATGGCACGAGCTACTGCCAGAAGGAGGTTGAGTTCATCTTGCGGCATTTGATCGCTATTTCTTAGAAAGACCCCACCCGGTGTTTCAATATGACCGCGATGCGAATAGGCGTTGACCAGATTTTGCAGTTGCTCCTGTAGTGGATGCAGATACCCCGTGACTTCCTCGTTGAGAATCACCAAATCCACCTTAAGTCCGCGCATAGACCAAAAGGAATGCGCTACAAGCAATTGCTTTACGAGATCGCTATCATAGAGATCTCCCACCGTCACTATGACAATCGGTAGATCTCCTGAAATCCCCTGCGCCCATAAGCCTGATTGTCCCAAGCGGTTATTGCGCAGACGACCTTCCACCGAACGCAGCTGAGCGTGCGGGTAAAGAATGCGGCTGGCAAGCTTTTGAAAAAGCTGGACTTCTTCTTGGTGTATGCGCAAATGCCTTAGCTCTAATTGGGCATATGTCCAAGCCAATTCGATCACGCGGTGACTGGCGGCTAGGTCCTTGTACTTTTCTACCAGAGCGGCAGCTAACGGACGGCTTTCGGCTATAGCGGTGATAAAAGAAACCTGCGCCCTTCTGCCCGGCTCCAAGACTAGGCGGCAGCGCAAACTAAAAATCGGATCCAGCACTGTGCCAGTCGTATTCGATAAGTCCCCATCTAGGGCCTTAGGCCTTTGCAAAGAGTTGCCTCGGCCAATAAAAAGCCCCCGGTCTGTCTCATACTGGATAGGTCCATCGGCCGTTTGACTTAAGGCCACGACATGCGCGGCCCATACGGGAGCTTCGTCTTGTGAACGGAGGCGGCGAAAAGCCAGCAGGCCAGATTGCTCAGGCAAGGCTTCTGTCTCAATAAACATTTTGTTAAAACAAGGATGAGCCCGGTCGGCCAGATGCGCAGCTAAAGCCAGCTCGATGTAGCTGGTGAGTTCTAGATAGCGCGTCTCTTCAGAGTGATTGATCAGTGTAATCAGGCGAATTTCTGCATTATCTTCGGGAGAGACCACGACCTCTGTAAATGCTTCAATTTTATGGTCCCGGCGCTTGAACTCAGCTTTATCGCTCTTAAAATTCACGGAATATTCATCGCCGCTGGCCAGCGTAGGCTGATAAGTTGCCGACCAAACGTCGCTTGAGCGCAAGTCTTTGATATAACAGTAGCTTCCCCAGGCATCTTGAGTGGTATCGGCACGCCAGCGAGAAATATCGATATCGCGCCAGCGGCTATAGCCCCCTCCCGTGTTTGTAATCATCAAAGAGTAGCTTTCGTTAGACAAGATGTTTACTTTAGGCGTCACACTTTCGGGAGTGGGCACGACGCCCATGACGGGACTTTGGGAAAAAGGCTTCAGCCTTGGCAAAGAAGGTTCTTTCAGCATGCTGTGCAGCTTAATAGGCGGCGATACGGGAATGCGCTCAAACAACAAAGGGGTGACACCGCGGATGCGCGAATTTCTATGAAAGCGATTGATCAAAATGCTATCATTTAACAAATTATTGACTGACGAAATGATCATTCCCTGGTGATGGGCCATATAAGCATAAACAGTGACTCCCCGCTCCCCCTTAGGACTATTTTGGCGAGTAAAGTCGATGGATTCATAGTAGCCATAGGGACCCCATAGATTTATGCGTGGCTTATCCGCCAGGCGATTCAAATTCTTGATGGCCGCGGAGGGGTCGATGGCCAGGGCCAGGGCTGAAGAATAAGGGCTGACTACCAGGTCGTCTTCCAAGCCCCTTTTGAGACCCATTCCCGGTATGCCAAAGCTGCGGTACTGATAAATTTTATGTGCGTCAATGCCACTGAAAGCTGATTCTGAGATGCCCCAAGGAATGCCCCTTTTTTTTCCATAGGCGATCTGACAAGCCACCACCGCATGACAGGCTTCACCGATCAATGAATCGCGGTATTGTTTGTTGAATAACAGAGGCATCAGATATTCGAACATGGTACCGCCCCAAGACAGCAGCACGCGCCTGCCGTTTACGGTGCTGTAAAATCTTCCAAGTGCCCACCAGTGTTCTAAAGGCACATCTTCCTTGGCGATAGCCACTAAGCTGGAAATTCTAGCTTCGCTGGCCAAAAGGTCGTAATGTGAAGTGTCGAGTTTATTTTCGTCGACATTATAGCCGATGGCAAACAGCTTCCTTTCGCCATTGTAGAGGTATGTGAAGTGCATTTCCTGCGAAAATTTTGCAATATCAGAGATAATCGACTGTACCTGGCCCAATCTTTCTCCGGCCAGCCATTGGCTTTTAGCTAAGGCTTCATCCAGCCGCTTGGACCATGCGCCGATTTCATCAGGCAGGCCGTGTCGACGTGCACCTTCGAGAAGTTTAGCAAAACTTGCCATGAACTCTCCGCTAGCCAATGCCTTTAATGAGGGGCGCAAAGCCAGAGCCTCAGCTTTCCATTGGCTGGCTTGCGCATCAATTTTAAGGCATTGTTCCTCGGAAAGGGAATTCAGGATTTGCACCCAGGAGAAATAGCGCAAGATAAGCTCCCTCCAGGCATCGAGCTCTTCTTCCAGCTTTTTAATCCAAGCGCTGGCTTGAGGATTTTGGTGGGACTCTTTTGGCAAAGCTAGCACGCCTTTTATGGCTAGCTCTAAAGCCTGCTCAAAAGCAGATAGATCAGAGGATGCCGCCTGGATTAAGCTCTCAAGATCTGGTATTTGGGGAGCTGCCTTAATCTCTTGCAACAGGCGGTAAGTCTCCCATATGCCAGCCAGAGGATTCTTCGGCAAGATGGATTCTGAGGCCGCTTCATCCAAGCCCTGCTGCAAGGTCCAAAGGCAGGCCAGAAAATTCCCGCTNNAGCGCGGATAAAGCGGCTCGAGTGATTGAATATTATACCAATTCAGAAAATGTCCCTGATACCTTTCCAATTTATTCAATTCCTGGATGGTCGCCAAAGCCTTTTCAATCAGCCCATCCAAGGTGATGTATTTGAAATCATACGCCGCCATCGCGGCAAAAAGCCACATGCCTATATTTGTGGGGGACGTGCGCTGGGCTACCTCTACATTTAAGGCCGCTTGATAATTATCCGGCGGCAGCCAATGCGTCTGAGGTCCCACAAAGTCATCAAAGTAACGCCATGTCTTGCGGGCTACCTTGCGCAGCATAGAGCGCTCCTCTTCAGTCAAACCTTTATCTGGACGATCCTTTAAGGGTTTGTCCAAATAATAGATCAGCAAAGGAGCGGCAAACCACAGCAGGCAAAAAGGTAGAGCAAGCGTTAAGGCTGAAGGATTGAGAGCCATCACGGCCGCTAAAACCAGGAGAGCAAAAACAGAAACTCCCATCAAGCGCCGCAGAAATCTTAAATGGACTGAAAATGGGCTATTATAGACGTGAATAGAGGTGGTCCACTGCAATAAAAGGCGACGGGAAACACTGCGCCTAAAAGCCACGCGAAAAACTGCGTCGAGAGTCAAGTAGGCTTCAAAGGGCAAAAGCGCAGCCGTGGTAACTGAGCGCATGAGGACCAGCAAAAGCTCCTTTCCAAAGCCTTTCCAGGCACTAAATGAAAATCTGCACAGCTTGCCTACAAAAAGAGAAAGGCTTGGAAAAATTAGCACCAGCACTGCCAAGCACTCCCACACAAATGGATGAGAGGTATCTATCCAAGCTGCACTCAAAAGTACTACCAAGGCGATGGGCAAGATTGAGCGCCGAAGATTGTCAAATATTTTCCAGCGATTCATCCAAGAAAGGGGGTTTTGCGCTTTTATTCCCGAAGCCGTGGGGACCCGCGGAAGCAGCCAATCGGCGATTTGCCAATCTCCCCTTATCCAGCGGTGTTTGCGCAAACTCCATGCCAGATATTCTGCCGGGTGCAAATCATATAGGCAAATGGGACTGGCAAAGCCCACGCGCACGTAGGCGCCTTCGATAAGGTCATGACTCAACAAATGCTCTTGGGGAAAACGGTTGAAAAGCAGGCGATGGAATGTTTCTACCTCATAAATGCCTTTGCCATGATAAGCCCCTTCGGCATCGAGATCTTGATAGGTATTGGAGATGGCTTGGGTATAGGGATCTACAGCCGACGGCTCAGAAAAAATCCGGCAAAACCACGAAGCTTTAGCATTCACAAAATCTGTCACTACGCGGGGCTGAATGATCGTATAGCCTCTCTCTATGCCTTTGCCATCGGCCGTCAAATAGGGCCTATTGAGCGGATGCGCCAACACTTCGATTAAAGCTTTGGCCTGATCTTTGGGCAGCTGCGTGTCGGAGTCTAGGGTAATCACATAGCGCACGCCTTGCAGTGCACTAGATTTACCTGCGCACAAGGGGTTTTCTGGCATGACCTCCCCCTGCAAAAAGCAATTGAGGCACTCCAACTTGCCCCGCTTGCGCTCCCATCCAATCCAGGCATTCTCGCTTTGCGACCACACGCGTTGGCGATGAAAGAGGAAAAACTTTCCTTCCCCATATCTATTATTCAAAGCTTCAATGCCTACCTTGGCGATAGCCAGCAAGTGGGCATCGTTTGCGGCCTGCTGCTGAGGTGCATCTGCAAAATCGCTAAAGAGGCCAAACGCTAGCAAGGGATCCGCATTGGCTAAATAGCGGATTTCTAAACGCTCAACTTCGTCGCGGATCGAATCTTCAGTTAGCAGCATCATGGGGACGATAACCAGAGTTTTGCAGTTATCTGGAATCCCGCTTTCAAAAGACATTCTAGGAAGGATAGAGGCGGGCACAAACCAGCCCAATAGCAAATGCACTATCTGCACGCTGAGCTCGCTAAGTGGGATAAAAGCCAGACAGAAAAACAAAATCCCCTTCTCTAAACTCCAGCCCTGAGATGCAAGCCAGGCAAAAAGCAAGCTGTAAAAACCCAAAGTAAGCAGACTGATACTGCCTAGAAAAACTCCCGCAGAATGCGCGTTCATTGATCTGAGCAGCCTTATTTTGAAGGGAGGAGCATAGTTTATGAGGCGTTCTAAAATCGGCCGTCCTTTATCAATAAGATAATAACCGACATGTTTCTCTACAGCTTGCACACCTGCGCTAGCTAGCTTAAGTACATATTCAGCCATAGCGCTCTCGCTGATGGAAGAGCGGCGAGACATCTCTTCGATAGCTTCCCGATAGCTATTTCTAGTGGCAAAGTCCATTTTAAGATATATCCCCACAGGGTCTTTGCACAATACGGCATCAACCGCGTCAACCGATTCAAAAATATCCGGCCAAGCCAGCTGTGAAAGTGAAATGAGGCTCATTATGGCATTAGAAAAAATAACCTGTTCAGAGGTCTCGCGCATCTGCTCTTGGTGGAGTATGTCGGCAAGAGGCTCTACAAAAGACTGCTCCAGCCAATTCCTAACTAAAGGCAGAACATTCTCTTGATCGAACAAGTGATCGAGCAACTCTTCGGCAAAGTGCGCAGAAGGGTGAACCACCTCAGCCGATAAATCTGCCATAAAAACCGGTACCCTCTGGGGTTCATGCCGGGCGGCGTATAACAGCCTGTTTCCCCAAAAGCTGGCCAGCTCCCCTTCGCGCATCCTGTTGTCCACGCGGATGGCTAAAAATTGAATCCACTCGACTAATCGCAGCCGCAGCATGAGCGGCAAGGCCCACAACTCACCAATCGTCAAAGGCTGATGGGTTTGATAGCTGGTTAGAAAGGCGCAGATGCTTTCGCGATTCAGTCTACCTGAAGTGCCTTTGATTACGTCCACAGCTATGGCGTAGATGCGGGGCAATCCACTCAAAGCGCCGCTGATCAATTTAGGCAGCTGCCGGTAATATTTTTTGGGAAGATTGCGCTTCACATCGCTTATACTTGCCTCGATCACGTGCATGTTGTCCAGCAGCCACTCCGCGGATAAGGGGATGGACTGTTCTGAATAATCGGCATTCGCCATATCGCTGCGCAAAAGCTGCAGCAACCGATAGCTTTTGCTCAAGATTTTCAAAAGCGGCTGTCCCTTATCTTGATCGACGTGCCTTGACTGCTGTGAATCTGCCAGACTCAGAGCTGTTTGACGCAATTGCTCGACAGTCAGGGTCCCCGCAGGAATTTCCAAGGGATTTTCTTCAGCGATAGTTGGGCGCAGCAAAAACGAAACCGGATGCCCACTCTTGACCGAGCGCAAAATATCTAACACCTCTCGCACATCTCTTTGGGATACTTCGACGATAACCCCAATTTCATCCATGAGAATGCGGCTTTTGAACTTTTGGACGAGTTGAGCATCGAAGATCTGCCGAAATTGCATTAAAGCATAGACTGCGGCGGCTCCCACGCAAAGAGCCGTGAAAATCCCTAAACCCATCCAAGAAAAACCGATTAAGCCAAAATAATTCATCAACCCAAACACCAGACAGGCCAATACAGCCGCGGCCAAAACACCTAAGCCACGCACAGGAAAGTGACGCTGGATTTCAAAGCTGCCGTCTTTTTTATGTTGGATGCAGGCAAAACGCAAAAATTTATGCTGTTTGAGTTTATCGATTACAGAAAGGGCGGTGGAAAGGTCTTGATAAAAACCCAGTGCGATGTTCCATTTATTCATAACTCATCCTAAGTATTGTTTCGTACCCGAGGACACACGCCTGTCGCTCCTCCAGAGCTGCGCAAGAGGCTTCACCCCTATGCCATTGAATTGAAATTATATTTCGTCTTCCCCTAAACCCCGGAGGGGTGGCATCTGTAAGCCCAGGCTGTGCGATTTATTGAAAAAACAGTCCTTTCTTCTTTATATTTTCATCCACCTTTATGATGCTGGACTATTCACCATACAGCACGCCTTCAGCGTGCAAAACTTTTATCTGGTTTACCTAGGGCGTTGCCCTAGGCTAATATAAGAAAGGCCTTCAGCCTTTTAGGGCATGGTTTGTAGCTTTTATGCATACGATAAGCATACAAGTAGACTTCATACTGTCCTAAAAGGCTGAAGGCCTTTCTCATATTAGCCTAGGGCAACGCCCTAGGTAAACTAAGTAAAATCCCGCACGCTGAAGGCGTGCTGTATAGTGATTAGCCCAGAACCATAACTCCTCTTAAAAAAAGAGGAAGGTTTTTTCTTTATTTCCAATAAATCGCACACCCTAAACCTGGGCTTGCAGATGCCACCCCTACAAGGTTCAAAAAGGGTTGATCATAATTTTAATTCAATAGCATTAATTTCACCCATCTCCCTCTCTTCCAGAGCTTAGGGCATACTCCGTTACCCTAAAGGGCGAAATTAAACCGATCTGCCTTTTTGTCCTAATCTACAGCTTGCCCCTCCGGCGCTGCGCGGGGGCTTCACCCCAATGCCATTTCCCCTAAACCCCGGAGGGGTGGCATCTGTAAGCCCGGGGTTAGGGTGAACGCGCCACGGAAGCGGCAAGAAAACCTGAGATTAAGGACTTTTGGAAAACAACATCCGCACACTGTAAGGATTAAAATTGTGGGTGAAATCACCTTATTCACCTCGAATGGGGATGGGGGGAGAATATAATGCTTTCACCCTCAATTTTAAGATTTACAGAACACTAGAGTAAAGAGAGTCTGAAGTCTCTTTTTGGCAATGAATTTTATTTTCAGATCCCCTCAGCAATCTGGGGGGATCGGAAAACCAACAAAAATCAGGTGTCGTTTACAACTGCTTGATTGTCGATTCTTTTGATGCCATCGATTGTGGAGAGTTTGTCATTGATTTTTTGTAGATCATCTTCTTTATCTACTGTACCTGTGATGACCACAACGCCATTAGCCGTTTTGATTACTAGTAACTCGTAATCTTTGGAAAGAAAACCACCGCTCAGTTTATCGCGGATTTTGGCATTCAATTGTCTATCCTGATTTGTGGCAGCCTTATCTTGTGGATACTTTTTTTCTGAAGCTTGCAATTTGGAGTCAGAAATGTCATTTCCACTGAAGCTTTCTTTGCCTACTGTGATTTGATTGATAACTTTTTTAACGCCTTCAATTCTTTTCACAGCATCTTCTGCTCTGCCTTTATTGGAGGATGTGTCTACAGAGCCTTTAAGCGTGACCACACCATCTTTCACTTCAAAGTTAATGCCTTTAAAGTCTCTTGTGTTAAACGCATCGCGAATGTCTCTTCCAATTTGACGATCAGAGTCAGAAACTTGAGCGCTATATTTTCGATTGCCTTCTTTCTGATTGCTGCCATCTCTTTGGTTATTGATTGAGATTTGGTTATTGACGCTGTTCACTCCACTGAGTTTTTTCACGATCCCTTCAACTTCTTTCTTCTCGTCTGGGGTTTCTACAGAACCTCTAAGTGTGACATTGCCGTCCAATACCTCAAAATTGACACCTTTATAGCCTTTGGAGAAGTAACCTGCGCTTAGCGCATCGCGGATGTTTCTTCCAATTTGACGATCGGAATCAGAAACTTGATCGTCTTTTTGACTGCCATCTCTCTGGCTACCATCTCTCTGACTGTCATCTCTCTGATCGCCTTCTTTCTGACCGGCTTTAGCCACGACGAGTTGATTATCTACTTTTTTTACGCCATCGATCTTCTTGACTATCTCTTCAATTCTATTTTTTCTTTCGGCTGTGCCCACAGTACCTCTGATAGTGACAACGCCATTATCCACGGCAAAACTAATATTTAGGTTGAGAGCTTCGCGGATTCTTCGGCCTAGATCGCGGTTTGGAGCGCCAGCTTGCGAGTTTCCATATTGGCTGTTTTGATCATTATCGCGACCATAGTTTCTATTTTGTTCTCGATCATAGGATTGACCTTGACTGCTTTGTCCTTGATAGGATTGACCTTGGCTGGGCTGCCCTTGATAGTATTGGCCTTGGTAGTATTGGCCTTGGCTGCTCGGCTGCCCTTGATAGTATTGACCTTGGTAGTATTGACCTTGGCCATATGCATCATTATTTTCACAAGTTGGGCAGTAACCTGACTGACTTCCATAATATTGGTCTGCTGATAATAAAGAAACCGAGCCTAAGGCTAATAGAGTAAATATTTTTTTCATGCTCTTCCTCAAAAAACTGTTTTATTTAGGACATAGGTAACTCAACTTTAGACTTTTTGAATGGCGATCTTTGCCCCCAGCCGGAGCATCTGCAAGGCAACAGTAACTTGAAAATAGAGCATCGCCTCTATTCTCCGCTGCTGCTTGCTTACACTTCAAATGGGTGAGAATCTCTTGCTCAAAAATCATAAAGTTGAGATATATAGCTTATATAGCTTTTAATGCTTATGAGTTTCCTTGGCATGTGGCGTGGGTACGCTTTTTGCCGTTTGCGTGCGGTGGTGCTCTTCTGTAGTGTACATCTTTTCCCACGCAGCGAACTCCTCTTCGGCTTTATCTTTGGCAAGCCCATATCTCTTTTGAAGTTTACCTAAAAGCTGATCCTTTTTTCCTTCGATTTCGGTAAGATCGTCGTCGGTAAACTTCCCCCACTTCTCCTTGATTTTGCCTTTAATGACATTCCAATCGCCTTTCAGAATTTCCTTATGCATAACTCACCCCTCATTTTAAAAAAATGTTTTTTTTATTCAACGAGCAAAATAAACACAAAACATTGATTTTAAGACCATTAGGACACCACCTCATCCATGAAATTCATCTTTGCAATTAAAATAATTTCTGTCTATAAAATTTTAGATCGAAAGTTGGAAACTGCCGATTTGAGGCCATTCCCCCTCTCCTTAAAAAACTAACTTGACTTCCTGCTAAAAAAGTTTATATTGAGGAACTCTTTAAATCACAAAATGCAACCCCAAGGGATTTTTTGCAGTATGAAGACGATGATAAGACCGATACGCTTGCTGCTGATATTTGCAGGTTTAGTCCTCTTCCTGGTCTTGTTGATGCAGCCGCTTGAGATCCTAAAATTCCAAGACTATATCGACGTATTGTTTCCCAAAGGGATCATCGCCCTGAAAGAGCGCAATCTGCTATTCATCATCCAAGCCATCATGTTGCTGGTCATTATCCCGGTTTATGCGCTTACCTTTATATTCTCCTGGCGATACCGAGCAGGCAATCGCAAGGCAAAATACGATCCGCATTTAGTAGACAACGTGATAGCCGAATACATCTGGTGGGGCATTCCCTTGATTCTCACGATAATTATCTCTCTTTTGACCTGGCATAAAACGCATGAGCTGGACCCATATAAACCCTTGGAATCAGACAAAAAAGCGTTGACAATTCAGGTGGTAGCCTTGCAGTGGAAATGGCTGTTTATTTACCCTGAAGAGCAAATCGCCAGCCTTAATTTTTTCCAGTTTCCCCTGGAGACTCCCATTCACTTTGAAATCACCTCCGATGCACCTATGAATTCATTTTGGATCCCCAAACTGGGCGGTCAAATGTATGCCATGCCCAGCTGCCGGACGCAATTAAACCTGATGGCCAGCGAAGTTGGAGATTTTCGCGGATCGTCTGCTAATATCAGTGGAGAAGGCTTTTCGGGGATGCACTTCATTGCGCGAGCCTCTTCTGAAGAAGATTATCGCGCGTGGATAAAGTCGGCCAGTCAATCAACTGCAGGGCTGAACTGGGAAGAGTATCGCAAGCTAGCTGCTCCCAGTAAGGATAATCCACCCGTGATTTATCAGTTGGAGGGGCAAAACCTTTTCGATCAGATCATAAATAAATATATGCACCCTCCTCAAGAAATAACCAAAACTTGGAAATAAGCAGATATGTTTGGTAGATTAACTCTGGAAGCACTCAAGCATGAACCTAGTCAAAACGGCGCCGTTGTGGGCATGGTGCTCATCTTCTTTGGGTTGGTGGGCCTGTTGACCTACCTGAAGCGCTGGAAGTGGCTCTGGGATGAATGGATAACCACCGTTGATCCCAAAAAAATTGGCATTATGTACCTCATTGTAGTCATGCTCATGTTCCTCAAAGGCTTTGCCGATGCCTTAATGATGCGCCTGCAACAAGCCCTTTCCGTAGGCGAATCGCATGGATTTGTTTCTGCCAGTCACTTTCAAGAGCTTTTTTCGGCGCATGGCACGACCATGATTTTCTTCGTGGGCATGGGAATTGTGTTTGGGCTGTTAAATCTGATCATTCCCTTGCAAATAGGGGCTAGAGACGTGGCCTACCCATTTTTAAATGCCCTCAGCTTCTGGTTGTTTGCCGGCGGAGCCTTGCTTTTGCTGATCTCGCTGGCCGTTGGCAAGTTTTCTGTCGCCGGATGGCTGGCATATCCTCCCCTTTCCGATATCGAATACAGCCCCAACGAAGGCGTGGATTACTGGATATGGATGGTGCAGATATCAGGCATAGGCAGTACGATGTCGGGCATTAACTTTTTAGTCACCATACTGAAGATGCGTTGTCCGGGGATGACGCTGATGAAAATGCCCATCTTTGTGTGGAGCGCCCTATGCGCGATGAGCCTGGTCATTTTTGCTTTTCCTATCCTCACCGCCACGCTTGTCTTGCTCACCTTAGACCGCTACGTCGGCACCCACTTTTTCACTCCGGGCGGAGGGGGCAATCCCATGATGTATGTCAACCTGATCTGGGCCTGGGGGCATCCCGAGGTTTATATTTTGATCTTGCCCGTCTTTGGCATCTTTTCTGAAGTGGTGCCCAGCTTCTCCGAGAAGCGCCTATTTGGCTATACCTCCATGGTATGGGCGCTGATCGCCATCACCTTTTTATCCTTTATCGTATGGCTGCACCATTTCTTTACTATGGGGGCAAGCGCAAATGTCAATGCCTTTTTCGGCATCATGACCATTCTGATTGCCGTGCCCACGGGCGCCAAAATATTTAACTGGCTCTTCACCAAATTCCCCGGCCGCATTCACTTCACAACTCCTATGTTGTGGTTTTTT
>PLSG01000112.1 GCA_003164155.1 Parachlamydiaceae bacterium
TATGAAACAACAAGCAGCCTTCTTGAGAGTCAGCTTAAAAGCCCAGTGGGAAAGCATTGGGGCAACTTTAAAAAAGTTAGATACCGCTTGGGTGGAGCCCTTAACCTCTAGGGAAGCTAAGATCTTAGAAAAGGCCATAAAAACCTTAAATGAGATTCCTCAGATAGCACATGCTAAAGTCAGTACAGAGATGCAGCCTATAGTGGCTAAACTAGCATATGAAAATTCGAGATTGGCTCCAACCCTGGGGCTATTAATGTGTATGGGAAACTGTCTGAGAGTGAATGGAAGGCAGGGTTAGTAAACTGTAAAAACCGTAACAACTTTGCTCCCCTAACCTCTCAAAAGGGGTTAGGAAAAAGGACCTCAGTATTACAGTTGCTATTCTCTATGGTGATACTGTGAGACTCTTTTTTGACGCCTTTTCAGCTCATGTCTAGTTAGTTTTCTGCCAGAGAAAACAGTCAAAGGCAAAACTTTCATTTGAGAGGTAGAATGAGTCAGAATTCTTCCAAAATCCATATTGGAACATCGGGTTGGTCGTATAGCCATTGGAAAGAAAATTTCTATCCTCCAAAAATGCCAGCCAACCGCTGGTTGAATTTTTATGCTTCTGTGTTTCCCACGGTTGAAGTGAACACGACTTTTTATCATGCTCCTTTACCGACAACGACAGAAAAGTGGTTTGAAGAAGTTCCCAAAAACTTCCAATTTGCCATCAAAGCCAGCTTCCACATCACTCATTCGAAACGTTTGAACGATTGCGCAGAGAGTTTAGATTTTTTTTATAAAAGTATCCAAAAATTGCAACCCAAAGCAGGGCCAATTCTTTTTCAATTACCTCCATTTTTTCAAATTAATCAAGAGAGACTCGAAATATTTGTCAGCCTGCTAAATGTAGACTATCGATACACCTTCGAATTTAGGCATAAGACATGGTTTACCGATGAAATCTATAGACTCCTTTCCAAACATAAGATTGCCCTTTGCATTACAGATCTCAATGGAAAGCTGTCCCCTGAAGAAGTCACCGCCGATTTTATCTACATACGCTTACATGGACCGCATAAAGCCTATCAGGGTTCATATGGTCCAATAAGGTTAAAAGCGTGGAAAAAAAAGATCGATAACTGGCTCGACTTGCGAAAGGAAGTGTACTGCTTCTTTGATAACGATGAAAAAGGATATGCCATTGAAGACGCGAAATTTTTGCTTAAACTTTTTGAATAATAGGTTTAGCTTTCCCTCTCATTTCGCATGCACACATAATTTATAAGAGCTCCTCTAATTAAACTGCTCTTGGCGCTTTCGCCCAGTGTACATCGCTTGGTATGTAAGGCAAAATGATTGGACAGCCTATCAGGAAATCTTAAAAATTCTTTTTGTATTGGTTGGGGGGGACAACGTGATCCGCTGATCCCCAGATGGACAATCTGAAATAATAAGTCTTCCGCTCCGGATCCACCTAAGTGTTGTAATAATTTATTTTTACTTTTCCATGGGGATTATGTATGGTGGTTATGTGGTATGCTCATTTCTCAGGAATAAGGTTTTAGACTTAACTGAAAAAGCGTTTTGAAGCTGGAAATGCGCCGGGCTTTGGGGTGGCCTTTTGGGATGCAGTTCGAATCAAATTCAAATGGATCACGCTAAAAAATAAATGGGATACTTCAAAAATCAGCACCTTTTATCCTTATAGAATAGCGTGCTTTTTACATACCCTGAAAAATTAACTAAAATGGGGTCCTTATGTTTTTAGGAAATAAGATGTTGATTTTGCTTTTGTCGAGCAGTGGAATTTTTCATAGCCTCTTAAGCCAACCTCTGGATGAGAAGGATGCTAACTTTTTAGGAGCCGTCAAGGCACAAGCTTGTCAGCTAATACAATTAGATCAAAATCCAGAAGCCCATTTTAGTCAAGTCCTCGAAACGTATTTGGCAAACATGCCTTCTGCATGGAAAGGTCACCGTCCTTTTGCTGAGTGGTTAGTCGATTATATGCAGCCTGATCAGATTGTAGACCTAGGAGTGGACTATGGATATAGCACGCTGGTTTTCGCCAATGCAGCTCAAAAAAATGGAAAAGGAATCGTGAGTGGCATTGACTCTTTCCAAGGGGAAGGGATGACGGGCATTAGAAATACTTATGCCTATGTTCTTGAAATCGTGAAGAATTTAAATCTTTACAACACCGAAATTATCAAAGGAAATTTTAACGAAGTCAATCGAAATTGGGAACGATCGATCGATATTCTTCATATCGATGGCTATCATTCTTACGAAGCTGTCTCTAATGATTTTAACACGTGGGCTCCCTTTGTGCTAGATGATGGCATTGTGCTCTTTCATGATATCAATGTCCCAAATCCTGCTTTTGGAGTCATCGATTTCTTTAGAGAATTATCAGGGGGATATAAGTTGTATTTTCTACATACCTATGGTTTGGGCATCTTCACAAAAAATGCGCTTTTATATGAAGCCATAAAGAATCAGTTTGCCGATGTCTATGATGATGCAGAAACTCCGCTCTAAGCAAAATGTTTTTATAAAAAAGCTAAAGATAAAATGCTTCTGTATTACGGAGCTT
>PLSG01000326.1 GCA_003164155.1 Parachlamydiaceae bacterium
AAAATGGCTATAGCATTTCTC
Organism: Parachlamydiaceae bacterium; assembly: GCA_003164155.1. GTDB lineage: Bacteria > Chlamydiota > Chlamydiia > Chlamydiales > Parachlamydiaceae > BOG-1457. The sequence goes on from PLSG01000326.1 coordinate 22, forward strand.
CAGTAGGGCGAATCTTCTCCACACTGCATTTTCGTGAACGTGCCCGTGCCCGAGCCCGTGCCCGAATTTCCGATTTCCTGCCCTGATCCAATTTCCCTCTCTACATTTTGCCTTTACAAAAGACATACTATAGAATCTTGAATGCCTCCCGTGATATCTATCCCGCCATCGGGGCGGATAAATACATCGAATTCCAAACGCACGCCAAACTCCTCAGGCAAATAGATGCCAGGTTCGATGGAGAAGCACGTGCCCTTGAGCAGCTGACGATAGTCGTGTGATTCCAAGTTGTCGATGTGGGCTCCGTTGCCGTGGTCTTTGACATCGATGTTGTGACCGGTGCGATGGATAAAGTAGTCGCCATAGCCAGCTGTGGCGATGACTTGCCGCGCCGCTTGGTCCACTTCCCATCCTCTGACGGGTTGGTCGTGGGCAAAACGCTGGCGCACTAATTCCACCGCGGCTTGCTGAGCCTGCCGGACGATGTTAAAGACAGCAATTTGTTTTTCAGTAGGGCGAGCTGCTGCCACGCCTACTCGCGTGATGTCCGCATAGACAGACCGGCGCACGTTTTGTTTGCACCACAAGTCAATCAAGATGAAGTCGTTGATTTTTATGCGCGCCGACTTGTCTTTGCTAGGAGCGTAATGAGGATCGGCCGAATGGGCATTGACGGCGCATATCGGCAGCCCCTCTGTCGTGCAGTTGTTTTTAGAGAACTCTTCCATGATATGCTGCTGCACATCGTATTCGGTGAGCGATTGCCCGCTTCTCAAAGCCTTGGCGATAAACTGCCAAGCGCTGGCTGCGGTCTCATCTAAAACCTTAGCAGCTGCCAGATGTGTATCGAGTTTATGTGCATCCCAAACGCTTGTATAATGCTGCAGCAAGTCAGCTGAGCTCTCCACCTCTACTCCAAAACCCCGGATGACTTCCATCGTTCCAGCGTCGACTTTAGACACATAAGGCAAAGCATTGCGCGGAGAGTATTCCATGGCGATGCGCAAACTGCCGCTAAGCACCTTAGCGATGTGCATTTCCAGCTCCTGCCACGCGTGGTAGCACAGCTTCTCTCCGGGAAGATGATCGAGATGCCCAGATTCAATCGCATGCACGATCTTAATAGGCCGTCCCCGCGCCGGGATCCAATACAAAAAACGGCGCGTGATGAACAACTCCAGGGGGATCTCAAGCAATTCGCAGGCCAGATCATTGTGGCGGCGAAAGTCGTACAAAAGCCATCCGTCGAGATTTTGCTGGCTAAGCTGATTTTGGATGGCGCCGAGTTTTTTTTCGAAAGGCATGTGCAACCTATTTTGTAACTATTCACATCACCCACAGAGGAACTGTGGGGGGATGTGAATAGGGAAATTACTGCGAGGCTGCCAAAAATGAATAATCAACACCCAACATTTTATATTCACATCTCCCACAGTTCCTCTGTGGGGGGATGTGAATAGTTACTTTTATTTCAGATTACTGAAATTTATTCAAGCCCCAGCGGGCAGCTAAAAACTTTTCGACTGGAGCAAACACCAGCTTATTGATGGCCAATCCGATAAAAATGATCACCACGATGATACCCACGACGCCATCCATGGCATGCAATTCCCGGTTGAAATGCAGCATGTATCCAAGACCAAAGCCCGACAAGATGGTGATATAGATTTCAGCGGCCATCAACGAACGCCAGGCAAAAGCCCAGCCCTGCTTCATGCCATTGAGGATGAAGGGCAATGAGGCCGGTAGGATGACTCTCATCCAAGTGTGCATGCCGCTAGAGCCAAGTGTTCTGGCCGCCCGGATATAGATTAACGGCACATTGCGCACGCCTGCATTGGTGGCAATGGCAATCGACCAGATGGTTCCCATGACTACGATAAAGAACATGGCGGTTTCCGTCTGTCCAAACCACAATAAGGCCAAGGGAGCCCAGCATATGCTGGGCAAGGTTTGGAAGCCCAGCGCCAACACTCCAAGGGTGTCTTCTAAAAATTGAAAGCGCGCATTCAGCATTCCCAAGGGTATTCCCAAAATAAGACCACATCCATACCCCAATGCCAAGCGCTTTAAAGTGACTAAAGTCGCTTCAATCAACGAGCCATCCAAGATGACATCCAGAAGATAATAGCCAACCTCCACAGGCGAAGGAAATAGCAAGCGCGGCCATATGCCTGACAAACTCACTATTTGCCAAAGCCCCAAGGCCGCCAGAAAAAAAAATCCAGATAGTGCTTTTCTTTTCATTCTTCGCCTTCTTGACCTGCATTAACTGACATATAGTCGCGCAGCAGCTGTATAATTTCTGCGGCATATTTTGCCACCTCGAGGCTCCGAATATCGCGCGGACGGGGCAAATCGATAATGAATTCTTCCTGGTTTCTTCCGGGACTGGGAGAGAAGATAATCACCCGATCGCCCAGACACACAGCTTCTGACACATTGTGGGTGACGAATAAGATAGTTATTTTATGCCTTTGCCAAATCGTTTGCAGGTCGTCATACAGTTTTTCCCGGGTTAAGGCGTCCAAGGAAGCAAAGGGTTCATCCATCAGCAAGACTTCAGGATTTGGCGCTAAGGCACGCGCTAAAGCCACGCGCTGTTTCATCCCGCCTGAAAGCTCATGGATATTGGAGTGTTTGAATTTGGCCAGCCCTACCAGTTGTAAATAAGATTGAGCCAGGACTATTCTTTGCCGTTGGTTGAGATGCGGCTGCAGTTTCAACCCAAATAAAACGTTGTCTATTACGTTGAGCCAAGGAAAGAGGGCGGATTCTTGGAACATGACGATCCGATCACTGCCAGGGCCAAATACAGGCTGCCCATTAGCTATCACCATGCCGGTGTCGGGGAAATCTAAGCCCGCGATCAGATTGAGCAGAGTGCTTTTGCCACAACCCGAAGGCCCTAGCAGGCACACAAATTCTCCTTCGGCTACGCTAAACGAAACTTTGTCCAGAGAATGAATCTCACAAGCATCGGTAAAAAAACGCTTGGAGACGGCCTTGAGAATAATTTTAGGAGCAGGCAGCTGGGCGATAGGGCTAGATGCAGAGGGCTTATCGCTCATTTTACTTGCACCTCATCCAACCCTTTTTCTTTGAGCACGGCATTGAGGATGTGCAGCGCATAGATAGAGGAAAGATCGGGCTTTGCCTTAAAAAATCCTAACGCATACGCATCGGCGGCATACTTGATCAGCGTCGGCGCTATGGGATCGTAAGTGATTTCCAAACGCTTCCATGCCCGATCCAATATGTCTTTAGGTAAAGGCTGCATAGTTTCCTTTTTAAGCTCGGTATTCAGGATCTGCTTGGCTGCCTCGGGATGCCGTTCAATCCACTGAGTCAATTCGACATGCGCAGCAATCCATTTTTTAAGAATTTCGGGATGCTCTTTTAAAAACCCTGCACTTGAGACAAGATGGGCCGTGACATATTTGCCCTGGGTCTGCGGCCATTGAGTGCTTTCCTCCAAATAGAGCTTGGCCCCTGCCTCGAATTCAAGGCGGCTCACCCAAGGCTCCACCGTCCACACAGCATCCAAATGCCTTTGCTGGAATAAACCCAACTGGTCAGAATTATCCGTGGGGATGACGAGGACATCGCCGCCGCGCAAGCTGATTTTAAAGTGGTTGTTCCTAAGCCACGTCCGGCAGGCTATATCCTGTGTGTTGCCAAGCTGAGGAGTGCCAATTTTTTTTCCTTTGAAATCCTGATTCGTGACCAGCTCACTATGTGGTTGTACTACCAAGGCAGCTCCGCCGCTGCAAGCTCCTGCCACTATGCGGATTTCTTTGCCTTCCGATTTGATATAGGCGTTGATGGTTGGGCTTGGACCTACATATGCAAGGTCCAGGGAGTCTGCAAAGAGCGCTTCCATAGCACTTGGACCGGCGTTATAGACATACCAGTCAATGCGCACATGGGGACCTAGGCGCTCTTCAAACCAACCTTTCCCTTGACGCGACAGCCCATGTGCTACCAAAGCTTGGGCATGCGTGAGGTTGGGAAAATGCCCTATGCGCAACACCAAAGGCTTAGGTGGTGCGCTGATGGCCAAATCCGCTCCCCATATTCCAGTAAATGCTGTGAGGAGCGCCCCTGTCAAAAAAAACATTAAAATCATGGGTGAAATCATCTTATTCACCCCCGTATGGGGGTGGGGGCATGTAGCCCAAGGCAAGCGAAGCGCAGTCCTGGGAAGACAATGATGTATATTGTACCCCTGAAAGGGATAAGGGCCGTGTTATAATAAGCATAGCTTTTGCCACATTTGCAGGTATATGCCCCTATATTATTTTCATCAACGTTCTTTAAATGCAGCCCACACTAGTGTTGCACAGATCTTTTTGGCATCCTTTTCTTGACAAGCTACGCGTTACGAAATTGCCTCCATTCATTNNATTTTGCGTTTTGAACACCGCCCAAGGAATGACATAGAAAGCGTTTCAAAATGCAAAATTGCAAGCCTGACCCCAATGAATGGAGGCAATTTCGGGGCGCGTAGCTTGTCAGGCAAAAGATGGGTCGCTAACAGGACATCTCTTCACGCAATTGCTTAGTGATTTGCATTCTGCCTTAAAGCGCTGAATTTGCCTACAAATTAATTTATTAGAAAAGCACTTAGGATTTAAACCTTAGTGTGCTAGAAGAACGCGAATATTTGCTTTGATGAATGAATTTGTGAGTTGCCCATAAGGGCAAATGTGGACTGGACTGAAAAAAAATGAGTCTTGATGGACTCGAACCATCGACTCCCTCATTAAAAGTGAGGTGCTCTACCAACTGAGCTAAAGACTCATATGTGAAAGACACTATACATTATCTGTATAGCTAAAATAATGACCCCAAGGGGATTCGAACCCCTGTTACCGGAATGAAAATCCGATGTCCTAGACCAGACTAGACGATGGGGCCATAAGTTAAACTCTATGGCTTGCATCACAAGGACGTATGCTTGCCTCTTAAGGAGTCATGCTGCACTAATCAGCTAAGGTAGCGACATCTGTCATTTACCACCCTGGCCTGCGCTTTGGCGTCGTTGACCGCCGCCTTACTGCCGACTCACTTAAGCGGCTTTATATTACCAATTACCTCTATTTCTTTGCAAACTTTATATCGTCAAAATTTCACCTTCCTTCTTATGTCCTAGAGTATCAATCTCTTTGCAAAAATCATCGGTCAATTTTTGGACATCCTTTTCGAATTTCTTCAGCTGATCTTCGGCGATATCCCCTTGGGCTTTCTGCTTTTTGATGAGTTCGTTGGCATCACGGCGGATGCTGCGGATAGATATTTTAGACTCTTCCAGCTTTCTGTGGCAGATTTTCACCATTTCTTTGCGCGTGTTTTCATCCATAGGAGGGATTTTAATGCGGATGACATTACCGTCTACATATGGCTGCAGACCTATATTAGCCTTTTCAATAGCTTTAGAAACCGTCCCGGCATTGCGCGGATCGAACAGCGAGATCAACAGCTGCCTGGACTCTGGTGTGGTTATCGAAGCGATCTCTTTAAGGCGCGTGGGAACTCCATAGATTTCCGCTTGAATGCCATCGAGCATGGCTGGATTAGCTCTATTGGTCCGGATATTTTTCAGTTCTTGCTTTAGATGATCTATGGCCGTTGACATTTTGGATTTTGTTTGGTCGAGTATGCCCATGATGATTGTGTCCTCCTGGTTTTAGCGCACTATAGTGCCTTTTTGCTGCAATAAGGTATCTACGATAGCATGTTGATTAAAATTTTGCATGTTAAATACAAAAACGGGAACTTTACTGCTCATGCATAAGGCTATGGACGTAGCATCCATAACTTCGAGTTTTTGTGCAAGTACTTGCTCATAAGTCAGCGTGTCATATTTTTTGGCATCGGCGTGTTTAAACGGATCTTTATCGTATATCCCATCGACTTTGGTGGCTTTGATCAACAGGTCGGCTTTGATCTCGCTAGCGCGCAAGGCGGCGGCGGTATCAGTCGTAAAATAAGGATGACCTGTACCTCCGGCAAAGATCAACACTTCTCCTTTTTCAAGATACTCCATAGCTGCCCTCCAAGTGTAGGACTCCGCCACCTGAGGACAATGCAAGGCGCTTAAAACTCTGGCTGGGCATCCCTGTGACTTTAAGGCCTGCTCAAAGCATACCCCATTGATTAACGTCCCCAGCATTCCCATCTGATCAGATGGGGTGCGGTCGATGCCCAAGGCGCGCGCCTGAATGCCCCTGAAGATGTTCCCCGCGCCGATGACCAGTGCTACTTGGACTTGGTGCATTTGAAGGGTCTTTATAGCCAAAGCAATGCGTTGGCAAGCCTGCTGGTCAATCCCAAACTTTTGCGATCCCATCAGAGATTCGCCGGAAAGCTTCAGGAGTATACGTCGATACGGTATTGGCTGCTGCATAGTAATCTTCCTAGTATAAGTATTTTGGTTTGCAGCGCAGTATACGATATTGAAGCAAAAAAATGAAACGCAAAGCCACAAAGAGGATAGGAAAAATTAAAGTCCATCCTCCCAGGCAACGAAATTTAAAATTTTAAACGCAAAGAAACCCACAAACGCAAAGACAGCAAAAAGGAAGGGGAAATTAAAGTCCATTCTCCCCTAAGATGAATTTAATTTTTTTTTAAACACAAAGAAACACACAAAGACACAAAGACCACAAAGAGAAGGAGGAAATTTTTAGGAGCGCATAAAAGTCAGTATTTTTTTTCTTGCGCTTCTTCGCGTCCTTTGCGTTCTTTGGGTGTTTCTTTGCGTTTAAAATTCTGGAATTCGTCAAAGGAAAAGAAAAGACAAGAAAAGAATGACAAAAGTAAATTGCCTAGGCCTGAGATTTATCGAGAATAGACATAGAAAAATGAAAAGTGGCTTATGAAGGATTTGAGAAGAGTGAAATGAAAAGGTGAAAAAATGAAAAGCAGCTGCTGCGATCCAAGATGCACTGGATCGCAGCATGCGCGTGAAAAGACTATTGTTGACCGACAGCCCAGCGCAAGAATCCGGAGACAACCAGTGGTTTCCCAGTTTCCTTGGCGCGTTTAGCCACCAATTCAGCGATAGTGAGACTGTCATCGCGTATGTACTTCTGGCGCAAGAGGCAGGCCGAATCATAAAAAGCGTTCATTTTGCCGTCGACGATCTTTTCGAGCATGTTTTCAGGTTTGCCTTTGATTTGACTCTTAGCAATATCCCGCTCATGCGCTATAACCGTATCAGGCACTTTATCCGCCGATAGAAACTCGGGCGCCGCTGCAGCAATGTGCATGGCGATGTCTTTAGCTAGAGCTTCTTCATGAGCTCCCCCAGTGATCTCTACCACGCACACAATCTTGCCATCCATATGCGAGTAGACGCCTATCGAGTTGCTCTTACCCTTAGCATAAGTCTGGAGACGTCTAATTTGGATGTTCTCCCCAATTGCCTGTATTTCCAGCGCACGATATTGGTCGATAGTATGTGCAGGGTCTTTGGAATAGCTTTGCTGCAAGAATGCCTCTAAATTAGCTGGCGTAGTGTTGGCCACTTCTTGGCAGATGTTTTCCAACAGCTGCTTGAAGCGGTCATTTTTAACCACGAAATCTGTTTCCGCATTCACTTCGACAATAGCTATAGCTTGGCTGCTTTCAGCTACGCCAATCTTGCCTTCATTGGTTTCTCGCCCTTGCTTTTTCACGGCTGAGGCTATGCCCGCCTTGCGCAAGTTAGCAATAGCCAGCTCCATGTCGCCTTTAGCTGTTTCCAGAGCTTCTTTGCACTTGCCCATTCCAACGCCTGTGCGCTCGCGCAGCTCTTTAATCATATTAGCAGTGATTTGCACAACTGTCATACTATTCGTCCCCTTTTGATGCACCCACTTCATCTTTGCGGTGTGAGCGGGAAGGTTTCTTTTCTACGTCATACTCTTCGTCGCCTTCATTTTGCTTGTCGCCTTTGTCTAAAGCCACACTTATCTCGTTCTTTCTTTCGATGATGGCTTGTGTGAGGGCTTGCAAGATCAGCTTGATGCTTTTCAGGGCATCGTCGTTACAAGCAATGACGTGTTGGATAGGATCCGGATTGCAGTTAGTATCTACCAGACCCATCACTGGAATGCCAAGCTTGTTTGCTTCGGCCACAGCTAAGTGCTCTTTGCTTGGATCTACCACGACGACTAGTCCGGGTGGTTTGCGCATGTTGCGTACGCCGGAAAGGTTTTTATCGAGTTTAATTTGATCTTTAGTGAGGAGTGAAAGTTCTTTCTTCGTGAGGCCATCGCCGCCAGTTGAAATCCGCTTTTCGATTTGGTCGAGTTTTTTAATGGATTTGCGCACTGTGGGGAGGTTAGTGAGCATGCCGCCTAACCATCTTTCACAGACGTAGAATTCTCCACAATCTTCAGCTAGTTCGCGCAAAACAGCTTTCGCTTGTTTCTTAGTGCCGACAAAGAGAATAGATTTGTGTTTGGAGACGGTTTCTTTTACGACTTCGACAGCTAAGCGTATTTGATTCAATGTCTTCGCCAAGTCGATGATGTACAAGCCATCGCGCTCTTCAAAGATGTAGCGCTTCATTTTAGGATTCCAGCGGTGAGTCTGGTGTCCAAATTGTGCCCCTGCTTCTAACAATTCTTTAATTGTTACAGGTATTTTTTTAGCACTTGATTGATTTTTATCAGATGATTGTTCCAAGCCTTGTCCCTTTATGTTGACGACGGCATCTTATTTTTTTGTGTTATAAGATTTCGGTCTTGGTGATTAATGTTATTAAAGACGAGATAGCGCCTGATCAGAATCGAACTGACACTCGTAGCTTGGAAGGCTACTGTTCTACCATTGAACTACAGGCGCAGGAAGAGGTTTGGGATGTGAGCAGCATTATGTAGAAAAAGGGAAATTCTTTGCAAGCCTTTGTGTAAAAAAAAAGCGAAAATACCACAGCCTCCAGCTGTTAGGAAAAAAATTTGGCCTGGTTCAAAATAGGATAACACTTAGGAAAAGAATGGCCGCAAAAGAACACAAAGAACGCAAAAGAAGAGAAGGAGAGTAGAAACTCTCACTGAACATATCCGAAAAATAGGCCTTATTCACCTTCCTTTTTTGCGTTCTTTGTGTTCTTTTGCGGCCATTCCTTTGGATTTGAGTGTTACCCGTGTGTGACTCCCCTCTTGTTCCTTGCAAATTAACACAATCTTAATGCTATTTACACACTACTTTAATTTATTAAAGCTAAAATTTAGATATAACTAAATAAAACACACGCTAACACAGCCTTACTTAATAACTAAAGCGGTGCAAGCGTCAAAAACTCAAGGAGCAAGAATGCCTAGTATTTACGAAAAATTTGTGGCCGGTTTCAACGAAACAGTTGCCTCTATCAATTCTAAAATGGTTAAACCGTGCAGCGAACAATTAGGCAAGTGCTCGACTGCTCTGCGCGCCACCGCTACAAAAATCTCGGACGTAGCCAACGCCAAACTTAAACAACTTAGAGACTTTGATAGTGAGATGAATAAAGGTTTAAGCAAATATGGAAAAAGCTTGCTAGTGGGCAGCGCTTTACTCATCGCTAGCCCTACACTGCCCATGCTCTTGTTTTCAGTTTGCTTAGTGGCAGGAGCTATGCCTGAAGTAAAAAATGCGGCACAGAAGGTCGAGCAGTTTGTCAACCGCGCATTGCCCTCGGGAATTTTAAAAGGGGTCGCTTTGGTGGCCAGCGCCACGCTGATGCTAACTTCTGCCCCTCTAACCTTTGGCGTTGCCTTAGGTTCATGCGGCATGCTCACAGGCGCAGCCTTAAGCGGCCATGAAGTTCCCTTGCAACCGGGCAGGGCTGTACCACTTGCTGCCTAATAACTCAATTTGTAACTATTCACATTCCCTCGGAAGAACCGGGGGAAATTGAATCAGGGCAGAAAATCGGAAATTCGGGCACGGGCTCGGGCTCGGGCA
>PLSG01000204.1 GCA_003164155.1 Parachlamydiaceae bacterium
GGCTCTTTGCTCTAGCAGGATGATTTTATCCACTAGCTTCATCGCGCGTTCACCGACTGTAATGTGTGCTTCCAAGGGAAGGGAAGTGGTAGATTCGGCATTGTCTGCCTGCAGCGTACTGGTAAATAGGGCCACGCCAACCAGGCACTGGGTGGTGAGGGCAGCGAGTTTGCGATTAATCATTGTGGGATTCTCCTTGTAATTTTAATTGCTCTGATATTTAGGATGTATAATCGAACTATGGGCCTTCCATGTTAAATTTCGATAAAGATACTAAAAAAATCTTTGCTACCACTATGTGCATGTCTAATAACGCGATTCGGCTATCAGGCTGTCAAATATCGGCATCTCAAAGGATTTTGAGTTGGTAAGCGATTGGCAGGATGCATCATAATCTGCAGTCGCATTTCTGCATTTAGCAGCCGTGTCACCTATAGTGTCGAGCCCACGCAAGGAGCTAAATTCACAGGTAGAATTCGGTAGATAGGGGTAAAGAGATACATCGGGATGTGTTCTGCGCCTAGGGCGGATTTCTGTAGGAATGGAGGGTGGATTTCGATATCTGGAAATACTTTGTCTGTGGGGAAAGAAAGGTTGGCTTGTGTAGATTTCCGATGAGCCGTATTGATGTCCTTGAGAAGTTTTTTCGCTTGTGAAATTGCTTAACCATTGGCTGATGAAAGTTGCTCCTACAACGAGAATGCCCATGCCCAGCGATGAAGCCATAGAGATTCCCAAAAATAATGCTCCTAGAAAGCTTAAAGCACCCAATCCGATGGCTGTGACGGTGGCGTTTAGGGAGTTTTCGCTAGGGGAGCATTCCTTCGCATGGGGTAATGCCTGGGGAAGCGTTGCTTTATGGGTAAACGTAGCAGAGTGAATGGATGGCATAGTAATTCCTAAATTGCAAAAGAGCTAGCTAATCGGCTCGATGGGATCATTAGCTTAGCTAGCTCTGAAGGGTTATTTTCTTGTTTTGTTGCACGTTTGTCGCGCGTATGTTGTTATCTGCACGGGTTTTATCATTATAGGCAAACCATGTATTATTGCTGCCTAGTAGGTTATACCAGTCAATTTCTTTTTTGCCTAGTACGTCGTTAAGCTAGCATACTGCCTATTCTAACTTCACACCAAGGCTTGTGCCTATCAACCATGCTCACTAGTTGTTTTTATCTATGTTGGAATATCACATTATTCTGTTAAGATGAGATAAAGAAAAAAAAATTTACCTGAAAATATCTACATAGAGAATTTTAAATAGCAATGAAAGGGAATCTTATCATAGGGGAGCGCTATGCAGCATTTAAAAAGCTGTCAAGCGCCGCCCGCTTTTTTAGCTTGCTGGTGGCTTTTGGATGCGTAGCTTGGGGACAGCCGGCGGCCAGTGGGTTATGTGGATTGCTGGCTTCGAGCGGGGGCTATGCGCTCTTTTGGTCCTCTATCGTGGATCGCCCTGCAAAGTTGACCCGCTTTATGTGGGGTACGGTTTTTTTTCTGGCGGTGCAATTGGTGCAGTTGGCGTGGTTTATTTCGCATCCCTTTGCCTATAGCTACGCCGTATATCTGCTCTTTTCTTTGGGCACGGCTCTTCAATTTGGCTTACTGTGTCTATTGATTACCCCAGGGCGCTTACTTTCCTATTGGGGTGCTGTGCAGGTAGCCAGTCTTTGGACGCTGTTCGAATGGCTGCGCTTGCTGCCCATGTCTGGTTATGTGTGGAATCCGATAGGCTTGGCCCTTACCAGCAGTGTTTACGCCATGCAAATGGCTTCACTTTTTGGAGTCTTTGGTCTGTCTTTTTGGGTCATTTTAGTCAACGCTTTAGCTTTGCGCTTGTGGCTTATCCTCGTCTTCAAGGTGCCTGGCAAACGCTATTTGGCGGGCGCGGTTTGGATCTCAGCGCTGGCGCTTCCCTTTATTTATGGATATGCGCACATCTATGTGCATGAACGGGAAATAGGCAAGCTCAAAGAACTGAATCAGCTTTCTACAGTCACCGCCGTTTTAGTGCAGACGGCTTTTCCGGCAGAGGAGACTTTACAGTTGAAGGGACAGGAAAGCTGGTTGCGATTTGCCATGGGCGAATGGCGCAGCATCCTAGGGTTGCTAAAAAAGCACCAAGGCGAAGATATTGACTTGATTGCTTTTCCAGAAACAGTTGTCCCCCTGGGTACTTTTTCTGCGGTGTATCCACTGCATATGGTACAAAGCGCATTTTCTGAAATCCTGGGACATGCCGTGCTGACCAGTCTGCCAGCTGGCGAAGCGCATCTAGCTCGCGCGGTGCAGTCGGGACAAGACTCCTTATGGCTAGTCAACAACGCCTTTTGGGTGCAAGCCATAGCTAACATATTTCGTGCGGAAGTGGTGATTGGACTAGACGACATGGACTATGCGGCAGACGGGCAAGCTCAGTACTATAATGCAGCTTTTCACTTTCATCCAAACTCTGATGGTCCGCTTTCTCCGCNNGCTGAGTATATTCCCTTCGCCTTCTGCCGGCAGCTAGCCGCCAAGTATGGCATCGGGGGGTCGTTTACCCCGGGCACACAAGCCAAGGTCTGGCAGGGTAGAAAATGTCCTTTTGGGGTGTGTATCTGCTACGAAGAAACCTTTGGCGATATGATGCGCGACAACCGCCTTTTAGGTGCAGATTTTTTACTCAATGTCACAAGCGATGTGTGGTACCCCAATTCATCGTTGCCGCAGCAGCATTTAGACCACGCCAGATTGCGCACCGTTGAGAACGGCATGGCACTTGTGCGCGCCTGCAATACTGGAGTCACTTGTGTCGTCGATAGTTTGGGCCGCAACGTGGCAGTTTTAGGGGAAAAAGCCGATCAGCCCGAGTGGGTGGCGGAAGCTTTGAAAGTTGAGGTACCACTCTATACTTACAGTACCCTGTATACGCAATGGGGTGATAAGTTGATTGTCTGGTTGTGTGTGGCCTTAGTTCTTTTATCGACTTATGTAATGTACTTTATTAGTCTGAAAAAGTAGAATACGACTACTGAGAGATAGATGAAATCTCTCTGGAGGAACCGTGGGAATCTGACCAATTACGGTACTAAAATGAATTTTTTTATGCGCTATAACCATGGAAGAGCAGCATGTTTGGAAGGTTTTTACCTAAGGAGACCAGCTTTTTTGATTTTTTTGAACAACATGTGAAGATCGCACTTGAAATTTCGAAGGAATTTCAGTCTTTAGTCTCCTCCGGTGCGAATATCCATGCCAAAACAGTGCGGATTAAAGAGCTTGAGCATGCCGCGGACATGGTGACACATAATTGCCTCGAAGCATTGCACAAAACATTTATTACGCCTATCGAGCGCGACGACATATTCTGTTTGATTTCGCGCATGGATGATATTGTCGACGATATAGAAGGCGCGGCCCAGTGCGTTGATCAGTATAAGCTGAGCGTGATGACCCCTGAAGTCAAAGATTTGGCAGACGTGATTGTCCGTTCGGTTTTAGAGGTGGAGTCCGCCCTAAAATCTTTGCGCAACTTTAAAAATGTCGTCGATATCAGAAAATATTGCGTCAACATCAATCACCTGGAGAATGAGGCCGATAAGATACTCATCCGCGCCGTGGTGCGTTTATTCGACGAAGAAAATGACACCCGCCTGATTATTAAATGGAAAGAAGTCTACGAGAACTTAGAAAGCGCAACTGATCGCTGCGAAGATGTAGCTAATATAATTGAAGGTGTGATACTGGAGCATTTTTAAGCATGACCTGTTCAGCCATAACATTCATCATCATTACCGTGGGGATCGCGCTGATTTTCGATCTAATCAACGGATTTCACGACGCCGCAAATTCTATTGCCACAGTAGTGTCGACAAGGGTTTTAAAGCCACGCTTGGCAGTGTTATGGGCGGCATTTTTTAATTTTGTGGCCATGTTTATCTTTGCCCCACGCGTAGCTGACACCATCTCTAAGATTGTCAAGGTAGAGTTGAGCGATCCTCTCTACATCTGGGTAGTTTTAGCGGGATTAATCGGAGCGATTGTGTGGGATTTGATCACTTGGTGGAGCGGTCTTCCCACCAGCTCTTCGCACGCTTTGATCGGCGGTGTGGCGGGCGCAGGCGTGGCACATGCTGGCTGGGATGTGCT
>PLSG01000080.1 GCA_003164155.1 Parachlamydiaceae bacterium
CGCCACCGCCCTGATCGATACCGGCTCGCGCATGGACGAAGTTATCTTTGAAGAGTTCAAAGGTACGGGCAATATGGAGCTTGTGCTCGATAGGCGTTTGGCCGATAGGCGCATTTATCCGTCCATCGACTTGATCAAAAGCGGAACGCGCAAAGAAGAGCTTTTGTACCATCCAAGTGAACTGGAAAAGATCTATGTCTTGCGTCAAGCTGTGGCTGACCTGACGGCGGTAGACGCTATGAATCTGCTGCTGGGCCGCTTGAAAAAGACTGCCAGCAATGTGGAGTTCTTGTTGTCCATGAAGGATTAGTCTGCCCATTAGCTGGAAATTTGAGGGAATTAGCCTGTGAATTAGCCTGAGGATTAGGAGGTAAACATGTCATACATTCGCTCTGTAAAAGCTCTGGAAGTTTTAGATTCCAGAGGCAATCCTACGGTAGTGGTAATGCTCACTACCGATCACGATCTGGTGGCGCAAGCCTCCGTGCCGTCTGGGGCCTCTACCGGAGAAGGCGAAGCGTTCGAGCTGCGCGATGGAGATGCTGCGCGCTATTTTGGCAAAGGGGTGCAACGCGCCGTGGCACATGTCAATGGACCGATCGCCCAGATTCTCATCGGCGAGCACGTTTTTGATCAGTCCAGGCTAGACCGCCTGTTGATTGAAAGCGATGGAACAGAAAACAAAGGGCGCCTGGGAGCAAATGCGATCTTAGGCGCGTCGCTCGCCCTGGCCAGAGCAGGCGCACTGACTGCGCACCTGCCGCTTTATAGATATATAGGCGGAGCTAACACCTTCATCTTGCCCTGTCCGATGATCAACATCATCAATGGGGGAGCGCATGCCGACAATCTATTGGACTTCCAAGAATTTATGATCCGCCCTGTGGGAGCCCCCTCCTTGCGCGAGGCTGTGCGCTGGGGATCTGAGATCTTCCACACGCTGAAGAAATTGCTCCAAGCTGAAGGATATGCCACCTCAGTAGGGGATGAAGGGGGTTTTGCTCCAAACCTGCCCTCACATGAAGCTGCCTTGGATATCATCAGCGCAGCGGTGGAAAAAGCCGGATATCGATTGGGTAGCCAGGTGACCTTGGCACTCGATTTGGCCGCCTCGGAGATGTATGACAAAGCCTCTGGCTTGTATGTAGAGAAAAAGAAAAAAAAGAAAAAGCTAGACTACCAGGAACGCAATTCCCAAGAGCAAGTAGACTACTTGGCCGAGCTGTGCCGCAAGTATCCGATCGATTCCATCGAAGACGGCCTTGACGAAAACGACTGGGAGGGGTGGAAGTACCTTTCGGACAAATTAGGCCAAAAAGTGCAGCTGGTAGGCGACGACATCTTTGTGACTAACCCCAAGTACCTGATGAAAGGCATTGAGCTGGGCATCGCCAATTCCATCCTGATCAAACCCAATCAGATTGGGACTTTGACCGAGACGTTGGAAACCATCCGGTTGGCTCAGACGCATGCCTACCAGACCGTGATTTCCCATCGCTCGGGAGAAACGGAAGATAGCATGATTGCCGACATCGCCGTAGGGACAAACGCCGGTCAAATTAAAACCGGGTCTCTTTCGCGCAGCGACAGGATTGCCAAGTATAACCGACTGATCAACATAGAAGACGGTCTTGGCGAGTGTGCGCGATACGCAGGTATAGCTAAACATAAGGACGGAGCTTGCCATCCTATTTGCAACTACGCACGTCTTTAAAAAAAGGGGACTCAGTACATGTCACTTTGGAGAACCAAATCCTTAGAATTTTTGAAAGCCGAAGCGGAAAGCGGCAAAGATAAGTTAGAACGCGCTTTAGGTCCGGTGAGCTTAGTCATGCTGGGGATTGGCGCCATTATCGGCGCCGGCCTCTTTTCCATCACGGGGATTGCCGCGGCTGAGCATGCCGGCCCTGCTATCATCATCTCATTTATCTTGGCAGCTGTGGGTTGTGCCTTTGCAGGCATGTGCTTCAGTGAGTTGGCCTCGATGATACCCGTGTCTGGGGGAGTCTATACTTATACCTATGCTACTATGGGAGAGTTCATCGCCTGGATCATGGGGTGGCTGATGGTCATTGAATATTCCATCGGGGCCGCCACCGTTTCCATAAGTTGGTCGGCCTACATCGTGGCGCTATTCCAAGATTTTGGCATCCAGATTCCCCACTATCTCATAGCCTCACCCTGGCAGCCCACTATTTTGGCTGACGGCACTACAGTTTTTGGCATTATGAATCTGCCGGCTGCCGCGATAGTGGTGCTGATTTCTTGTCTGCTCATCTTTGGCGGGATTAAGAAATCGGCTAAAGCTAACGCCATCTTTGTGGTGGTTAAAGTCACCGTCGTGCTGGTCTTCATTTGCTTGGGCGCCTTTTATATCGACTTTGCCAACTATGAACCGTTCATTCCGGCAAATACCGGTACCTTTGGGGAGTTTGGGTGGAGCGGCATTATCCGCGCAGCGGCCATTGTTTTCTTTGCCTATATTGGCTTTGATGCGGTATCCACAGCTGCTCAGGAGTCTAAAAAGCCCCAAAGAGATCTGCCCATCGGCATCATAGGTTCTTTGATCATCTGCACATTGCTATATATTGCTTTTGCTTTGGTGCTTTTGGGGCTGGTGCCTTTTCAAAGCCTCAATACGGCTGCGCCGATTGCCGCGGCAGTGGATGTGACTCCTTTTAAATGGCTGATCGGACTTATCAAAATAGCTATCATCGCCGGTTTGTCATCGGTGATCTTGGTGTTGCTCTTGGGCCAGTCGCGTATTTTTTATGTCATGTCCAAAGATGGCTTGATTCCCAAGATGTTTTCGTTGATACACCACCGCTATCATACGCCTTGGTTTTCCAGTCTATTTATCATGGTCTTTGTGGCTTTAATTGGAGCCTTTGCGCCCATCTCTTTAGCCGCGGCTATGGCGAGCATTGGCACTTTGCTGGCTTTTGCCATTGTGTGCGCGGGAGTGTTGGTCTTGCGAAAAACGCGGCCCGATTTCGTACGCCCTTTCAAAACGCCTTTGGTGCCTTTGGTGCCTATCTTAGGTATCTTGTCTTGCGTGGCTCTGATGTTCTCTTTGAGTTTGCATAGCTGGATAGGTCTGATTGTGTGGATTGCCCTCGGGATGATTTTCTATTTTGCCTACAGCTTTAAGCACAGTCATATGAATAAATAACGCAAGTTGCTAGTCCTTGTAGCCTAAACCCGGAGGAACCGGATTTAGGCTACAAGGACTAGCAAATGCAAGAAAACAGTCCTAAATTTGGCATGGTTCAATAATAGCCAATTAAGGGTAACACTCTGATCCAAGAGAATGGCCGCAAAAGAACACAAGAAATGTAAAGCTCAGAGCTTCATTATTCACCATACAGCACGCCTTCAGCGTGCGGAA
>PLSG01000511.1 GCA_003164155.1 Parachlamydiaceae bacterium
CTGCGCCTGAAGTGCGAAATAGGATCACCCATAAACAAAAAAAAGCTATTGAAAATTATCTACTTACCAACAACTATCAGTTTAATAATTTTAATGATTGTGAGAAAGCTATTAAATCACTTAAAAAAAAGGGCATTTCAGAAAATTCTATCAAGCTAGCCATTTTAGAAAATTTGCCAAAGAGAGAAAAGCTCTCCAACTCCCCTGGCGTGCAATTAGAGGTGCGCAGTCTCATAAAGAATCCTAAAAAACAAGCCATCATGAGTGCATTTGAAAGAGATGTCGAAGTCCCGTTTCAATTTGCGAAGGATTTCCCCCGAACTCCGCATGTAAAATTAAATCACCATTCCATCTTCATAGGGAGCAGATCTCCTACCAAAAAGCCTATACATAATCCCGTGATAGCATTTAATAAAATTCAGCATGCCTTTGGAAAAGAGGTTGCTTCGAATCTAGCCAGCGTCATGGTTCAATCGACTTTGAGCGATGTCACAAAGCGGCTGAATTTTGGCGTTTTTCACGGCCTCTATACAGCCCAAAGCCCTGAAAGTTACCACTTGGAGATTGAAAATTTTGTAAATGCTAGCGGCAAAGATTGCGCAAAGATTAAATTTCACATCGAATTTCGGGTAGTAGATATGAAAGCCCCCGAAAAACGCATAGGAACGGTAAAATTTGAAAGAACGCTCACTTTAGTTACCGAAGAATTGACCCAGGAAAGACTTGAGGCTGAAGCCGCCAAGCTCCAAACGAATCCCCATTTTCCCCATCTGAAAATAGACGATGCATATACCTATAGCAAATTTGGCGAAAACCAGTAATTATCCACGCGGACATTACTTATTATTTAAAATAATTTACTTACTAACAATAAAACCAACCAATACTTGAAAAAGAAGTTGTTTAAATTACACATCTATGCGTATACTTAATTTAGTTAATTTAGAGCATCTTTGATGAATATCCCTCAAAATTCGATCAATCGGCTGCCAGAGAAAGAAACGCCTAGTACGTCGTTAAATTAGTAATTACATTAGTAGTTCATCTTTGAGTGCTAAAACCAACATTTTCAATAAAAAGGTTATCATGTCTATTTCATCCTCAGCGCAGGCCACCCTCATATCTCTGACCAGTGGAAGTGCCCCTCTCTCTTCTTCGTTAGTGCCAGGTTCTCCGCCACCACTCAATTCTTTAGAAGAGCGCATAACGCGAAATCTGAAAAGCGCTTTCGAGACATTGGAGAAGGTGCGCCAAGAGCTTTTAAGTGTGATAGATTCTCCCATCCTCAAGGAATATAGAGAGCTGGGATTAAGCACTTGGTCAGTTTATGATTCTGCCTGTGCTCGTAAGAGAAGTTGCCTCTCTGCTTTGTTTCATCTGACAGCAAATGCGCTCCATCGCTGCCCTCCAGACTGCCGACCGCCGCTAATACGAGCTTTAATGCAAAAGGAATTTCCGATGGATATCTTTCATAGAATACCAGGAGACTCTGAAGTGCAACCTGCGCGCGCCCTGATAAACGAATTGATCAAAGATAATTCCTTTTTGGGACGAACTTTTGAAATTCGCTCTCATTTTATACCCCCAAGCTTCTTAAATATAGCTAAAAGCCACGGTTTTATGCCCTTCATATGCTCTACTTTCGCCAGAGCAGAAATTATGCCTATTTGCGAAACATGTTACGCCACAGAAAGTGAAAGGGCTTTAATGGAAACAATGATTAAGCCTACGCATTCAAAAGCCATGCTGACCAATTTCTCATGCGCCTTCCCAGCTTTTGATTTAGATTTTGAGGAGAGCTTAACCATTGTGGATGACCAAAGAGGAATAGCGCTCAATCTAAAAGACGACCTCCTCAGTACCTATTTATTAGGCCTTGGAGGAAAATGGGAAAAACAAATTACTTTAGCCTCTCCACTCAAAGGGAAAGTTAAGCTAACACCCCAGCCAGATTATATTGAAGAAGCTCAACGCTTTTTGCATTTTGGGCATGAGACTTTAACCAAGCGCACAGCCTTTAGGGCTCAGCTACACACATTGCTTGTGTCGACGGACAAGTTAATCGACGATTGCAACTCACTTATCATGCGCTATCTTTATCGCCCATTGATTGTTTCTAAGCCCAATTTAAAGAGCACGCATTAACAATTTTAGTCCATCTGAGGCAGAGGTGAAAGCCAAAAGCAGCCTCAGAAGTTAGCGCTCCTTCAGAAGGCCCTGCAGGCGTCACAGCTGGCTCAGGCCCAACAGCTGGGGCTGAACAGTATAAGCTCGATGCTGAACGCATGCAACATAGCGTACTATCACAATTGGATGATGATGAACTTCCCCCGGTCGCCACTAATCCTACATTACAGCGCGGAGTGGGATATTACGAGGAAGGGACCAGCCGGAGAAGACCAGATGGGAACCCAGGCTAGCAGTTCTAAATGTAGCCATTATAGGCATTTTAAAGGTCAATGAAAGCTTTCAACATATATCTCCACAACCCCTTGTGCTCCTCCGGAGCTCAGTTTCCTCCGCTCTAGCTTACCACAGCTTTTCTATTCGCCCACAATTTTAATCCTTACAGTGCACTAATCTTTTTTTATATGGGGCGGGTTAGCTTTAACTTCTTTTTCGAGGGAAGGCGCAATCCCTTTTTTTTCCAAAGGTGGAACATCCTTAAAGATGCCCT
>PLSG01000395.1 GCA_003164155.1 Parachlamydiaceae bacterium
GAGGAAGAGGAGGAAGAAGAGGAGGAAGAGGAGGAGGCAGATTTTGTGCTATTGTTTGCTGCTTCAAAGTTTCCGCCGTTACCGCTTCTATAACTTCCATTAACTCTGGCACTGGGAGCTTAGATAATCTGTTGGTAAACCCCGTGGGGATTCTATAATATAAAGGAAGATCTACTAGATATTTTAAACACGCAGCTTTTAAATCTGCATTGCCATATAGAGAAGACGCTGCAAAACGTTCTATAACGTTGAGAGATGTTAATGTATCGCTTAAAAAATGGACGCAGCAATCTAGAAGTTTTATTACGCCGAATCTATCAGACATTGCCAACAATTTGAACGCTGCCAACCCATTCGTGTCATCAAACAAACTCTCGAGAACGGCTTCCAAATTCTCTTGTTGCCAAGTATAGGATGTTCGTTCATGGAGTTTTGCCTCTTTAAATGCCTTGTCTTCTAGCTTAGCAGTCTCATCTTCAAACTCTATAACCTTATCTTCAACTTGATATTTTTCTTCAGATTCTGTTTTAGGCGCAGCCTCATCGTTATTTAATTTTAATGGAGGCTTAACATCAGAAGAAGCATTTCTCTCTATCACTCTCGCTAGATTACATTCCCCAGTGTAGATGAAGCGCAACATTTCCATGAATGTGGTCCAATCAGATACGTTAAGAATGGGGTTTTTGTCATTTTTTAATAAACCACCTAAAAGAGGGCTGCGGGTTTTTAATATAAAACTATCTACTTTTATAAATTTGTCTATATTACTTCTTAAGGTAAGAAAGGCATCGGAATTTTCATCTCTTTGCATGAAAGCCTTAGTAAAATCAGCACAGTGTCGAGTAAGTCCTGATAGGCGTTCTGGACCTGGGAAGTAGGGCGCGTCGGGCTCTACTGTTACAAAGGCTTCTAGACAGACTTGATCACCAAGCCATTCTGCTGTGATCTTTTTGTTAGGGTAGAATTTCAAAAATCCAAAACCTTTATCTGGGGCTTCAAAATTTTTAGTGGTCTCGTGACAGATATGGAATAGGCTCATTTTCTCAGTTATAACGTCTATAAGATCTTGAATATTTCTGGCAGTTTCTTTTAAAGCAGGATTTGCAGCAGAGGCTGCTTTTGCTTTTGGCTTTAATAAGGCAAGCGAATACTGGGCTTTAACGGGCTCTCTCGTAGCAAATAAATAGAGTGAGATGTGGCCATCAGAAGATGCTTTATCGGCTTGTCCACGTCCAGAGGGATATAAATGCATTTCCCACCAGGTGTTGGCCATGAAAAATTCCGGGGAAACTAATCGGAATCCAGGCTTATCGTCCAATTTCGAAAAACCATTCACGATCCATATGGCTTTTCCATCTAGATATCTAATTTCCGATTTTATGGTAGGCAACGGGGAGGGGAAAGTGTTTCTGGAATTGCTTATGATAAAAGGAGGGTGAGAAAAGCCTGGACCTACTCTAGAAGCCATTTAAAATCCTGATGTTATATAATTCGTAAACTTTGTGCTCACCGGAAATTACTAGTAAAAAATAATATTAGATTAAAATGGGCATGAATTCACATATCTCATTCGAAAAATCTAGCAATGGTTAATTGAAAATCCAAAACCATTTGGAGCAGCAATGATTTTGTGTGGTTTTTTTATTTACTTTAGGCGAAATTTTATCATATTTAAAATAAAAATCAAACAGAATTTATTTTGCTGTATATATTTTTAGTCAACACTTGGTGTGAAAGAAAAGGAGAAGTGCCTCAATCCTTGTCAAGCAAATGACAGGCGACGGTGTGTCTTGGGGCAATTTGTTTTAAGCTGGGGGCTTTGGTCTGGCAGATGGGCATAGCGTAGGGGCATCTTGCATAGAAGGCACACCCCTGAAGCACATTGAGTGGCTGCGCGGGCTCTCCAATGTTGAGGAAAGGGGAGCGGGCCCTTTCTTTTCGTGGATCAGGGGTAGGGATGGAGTTAATCAGCAGTTGCGTATAGGGGTGCTTGGGGAAAGTGTATACCTGCTCAGTCGGGCCCACTTCGACAAGTGTTCCACGGTACATCACGGCGATGCGTTGGGAAATTTTTCGCGCGGTAGACAAATCGTGGGTGATAAAGAGCAACGCCATCCCTTTGGCCTGTTGCAAATCAGTCAGCAGACGCAAGATGTGCTTTTGCGTAGGCGCATCCAAAGCCGAGAGCGGTTCATCGCACACCATAAATTCGGGCTCAAGGGCAAGTGCGCGTGCAATGGCAATGCGTTGGCGTTGGCCTCCGCTGAATTCGTGCGGAAAACGGTGGATGTCTGTGGCGTTCAAATCGACGCTTTGCAGTAGAAGCTGCACTTTTCTTTGCCTTTCCTTCCCACGCACATGGGTGTGGATGTCGAATCCTTCCCCTACGCTGTCTAATATAGTCATGCGCGGGTTTAAGGCAGAATAGGGATCTTGAAAAATGATCTGCATCTTGCGCCGCATTTGCTTCATTTGCGCAGAGGATAGGCTGAGGAGATCTACTCCTCCATAGGTCACGCTTCCGCTGTCTGGTTCTTGGAGCCGCAGGATCGTTTTTCCAGCTGTGGACTTGCCTGAACCGCTTTCTCCGACAAGGGCCACGCTTTCGCCTTTATCTAGCGATAAGCTAAAGCTGTGCAAAGCCGCAAATATTTGTCCCTTGATTTGAAAGCTTTTTTTTAAGTTGCGTATTTCCAATAAGGCCAAGGGGGATTCGTTCATGATGTGGTGGCTGCCTGCAATAATTCTTGTGTGTACGCATTTTGGGGATGGTAGAAAATCTGATCGACCGCGCCATCTTCTACGATCTTTCCACGATGCATGACGATGACCCTGTCGGCTATCCCGGCCACGACGCTCAAGTCATGTGTGATAAGCAAAATGCTCATATGGCTTTTAACTTGCAATTTTTTGAGCAGAGCGAGAATCTGTGCTTGAATAGTGACGTCGAGCGCAGTCGTTGGCTCGTCGGCGATGAGCAGCAATGGGCGGTTGATTAAAGCTGCGGCTATCATGATGCGTTGGCGCATACCACCACTTAGTTCGTGAGGGTATTGGGAGAACCGTACAAGCGGTCGAT
>PLSG01000198.1 GCA_003164155.1 Parachlamydiaceae bacterium
TGAGTTGGTTTTCTTCTGTACAGAATTGTTACGGTCACACTCCCTTGCATGGACTTGTTAGCTTCCATGGGAGCTATGTTTCTAAATTTGAAATACGCAATGCGCAATGCTATCATTTCCTTTTAGAAAAAGGAGGGGTGGAGTTATGCAATATTAAAAATAAAATCGGTCTTACTCCGTTATTTACGGCGGCCGATAGAGGCAAAGACGATAGGGTTCGCCACATGCTGGAGATGGGTNNTCAAATCTAATATTGCACAGCTAATGTTTTGAGTTGATCTATCTGATCAGCCAGAGGAAGTCTTAAAATGCACTCTTTTTGGCTGGCAAACTTACGGGCTATTTCCCGGCGTTGCTCCTTATGGCGAGATGATCGTGCAAAATTTTCGTCGAGGACCAATATGGTTTTAATAATGCTTTGAGCTACTTCTCCCACTGAAGATGAAGCTAGAGGGGGAGGGGTATCGCTATTTAGCCAAGGCAGACATGGCATGCATAATTGCATAATAGATTGGCTAACACCTAAACACACAGGAATTNNGTTGCTAAGCCTTACACTGGGCACATTGGATAGCACCTTGGCTAGCTTGGACAAATTCTAAGGTTGGAGAGCCGCATTGGGGACAAGCAATTGGCTCGACCGATTGGCTAAGAGGATTCCAAATCACTTTTAAATCTACGGCTGCATGGCGTTTGGCCGTCAATTTCAAGGGCGTGATAATTTTGGGCATCACCACCGAAAGCAGATTCAGCAACTTGAGGTCCGTCTTCAGAGTCATTTTTTTCTGTAGTTCTACCAGACGGGCTTGCCTTTCAAGTTCTAAAGACTTTTTTTGGTGGCTAAAAGCTTCGCCCTCTTTACCTGAGGCCGCGCTTTTTTTTTGCCGCTCTTCTACCTCGGAGAGCATACCATCAAAATACTTGGCGATTTGGTTGGACTCTTGCATAAGGTGGTGGGCTAGCTTTTCCTTGTAGTTGCGCATCATAGGCCGCAGCTTGACAACGGTTTCCGCCCTGGCGAGCAAGTAGGCATCCACACTTGCCATGCCGCCGGCATCTGAGTAGGGAGCTATGGGCACTGCAGTTGACTGCGCGGCATCTAAAAGGTCTTGGAAACGCCTGGTCAAACGACCATTGTATTGATCTATGCCCACCTCAAAAACATATTGAGTCTTTTCATCGCACAAAAAAGTGGCTTGAAACCAGTAAAACCACAAGGTAAAATGCAAGATGCGCGGGGTCCCAAATTCTATGTGCAAATCTTTGTGCAGGTGAAGTTGTTGTTTGAGTTTGCTCAGCAATTGATGCGGTTGCAAATTAAATCCCGAAAGGAAGATTTTACCTACCGCCCCTTGTTGATGAGCCATAGCAAAAATCTGATCCAAGGTGGGATGGCCAAAGGCTAAAAAATGCGCCTGTGGATGATCGGTCAAGGCTTCGGTATCAAAAGTTACGCGGCTAATTCCGCCTGGATTTGACAGTTGCAGTTGCTCGACGATGAGTTCTGGCAAAGCCACATCGTAAACTTGGGGTTCAATGCGTTTATAGTCCCCTTCGACAGAACGAAAGTATCCAATAGTCAATTCTTCAACAGGATTCATCATCTGCTATGCCCTTTCAATCCTTTGCCGCAAATTTGTCGCCAAATAACTTGTCTTCGCGAGCCTGCTGCTCTAAATATGCTTCTTTGGCTTGCACAAGGCGATCACCAAACTTTTCCATCTCGCCGGAAAATTGCTGTCTGTCGCTAGATTGCAGCCACAAGTCGATGATCATGTCTTCAAACTCGCGGTCATCTTCTAAATTTCCCACAATCATATCCATTTCGCCAATCACCTGTTCAAACAGATTAACTTTAGCCTCCAAAACCCGCAAGACATCATCTTCAATGGTGTGAGAATTGACTAAATTAAAAATATAAACATCGCGGGTTTGCCCCAAGCGGCTAACCCGTCCGATGCGCTGTTCGATGCGCATAGGATTCCACGGCAGATCAAAATTGCATATAGCATTGCAAAATTGCAGGTTGCGCCCTTCGCTACCAGAATCTGTAGAAATTAGCACGCGCTTTTCTTCGCGAAACTCGCGTATAGCGCTTTCTTTTTGCATTCGCGTCAGGCTTCCATGAAATAGCGCTGTAGGAAATCCGGCGGCCTCTAAAGCCCTGTGAAGATATTCTTGGGTAGCTTTAAACTGTGTAAAGATGACCATTTTATCCGAAAATTCATGCAGCAGAGCTAGCAGGCGTTTGACTTTCATGCATTCTTGTAATTGCTGAGCTTTTTCCACCAAAGTCCGCAATTGCTCTTTATCGCCCTTGGGCACGCGCTCTCCTTCTAGCATCTGCGTGAGAGGTGCTGTAATGCCCTTGGGAAAGCTGCCCATCAGTTTTTGCAGCGATAATAAGGAGATGCGCGAAAAACTAGTTTTTTCTGAATTTAGGCGCACTTTGACGAATTCAGTGACTTCGCAGTATAAAGCCGTTTCTTCAGCCGAAGGCGTGACGCGAAAGGTGTGAGCAAAGCGCTTGGTGAAGTTGACTGAAATCGTAGCCCGTCGGTTGCGCACCATGCATTCGGCAATTAAGTTGTGCAACTGGTCGACATTTTTGACGTTGAATTCATCGTTTTTATTTACGAACTGCTTTTTAAAATTCTTCGCCGTATTGAGCAAACCTGGCTTTAACAAGGTGACCAGATTGTATAGATCGTCGAGGTTGTTTTGCATAGGCGTTGCCGTCAATAGCAGAATATACTTTTTCTGCAATGAGCTTGCAAACTTCCATAAGACGGTTTTGCTGTTGCGCAAGTGGTGCGCCTCATCGATAATTACCATGTCCCATTGCTCGCGCGCAATCCAAGAACGATACGGTTCTAACTTGGCGGTGTGATAAGAGGCAATAATGTGCTCGTGTATTCGCCAAGCGTCTTCTCCAAGCCCTTTGAAAGCTATGTCGTCGTAGGCAGCAAACTGCAGGCCAAATTTGCGCTGCAGCTCTCCTTGCCATTGCGAAACCAATGAAGGTGGAGTTAAAATCAGCGTCTTTCTGGCCAGCTTGCGTACAATGAGCTCCAACAAGATTAAACAAGCTTCCACCGTTTTGCCTAAGCCGACTTCATCGCACAACAGCCCTCTTCCGCGAAAGCGCTGCAGAACTGTTTTGACCGTCTTGATTTGGTGATCGTAAAGATCCACATCGCGCAACAAAGGCAAGCCCATCAATTTTTCGAAATCTGGGGTCAAAGCAAACACCGCAGCTTGACGGCTCAAGTTAAATAAATCCCAAGAAACGGGTGCCTTATACAGCGTAGGGATATCGTTGTGAAAAACTATGGGTACACCGTGCTCGATCCCGGCTTCGTCTAGCTTAGGCAGTTTCAAAGATTCCGCTACAAAGCGGAAAGTGAAGGGGTTTTTAGCGATCAGATGCAGATAAGTGACGTGCAGCACATCGGAAGGTGACCATTTAAATCCCTCACTGAGAAGTAAAGCCCCTTCCACTGGGCAATACTGGGCTGTTTGACGTGCTCCCCGCGGATCTTCAAAATAGATTTCGGTCTCCTCGCCAAACACTAAGTTCCAGGAAGTGTCAAGACAGATTTTTTTAGTATGCCGCTGTGGCAATACGCTGTGAATAACCCAGCGATCTCCAAGCTGTGCGATATTATGCATTTTTTCTACTGCCAACGAAAACTGTTAAAAAGATTACCAACTAATTAGGCTGGAAAGCAAGAGAACTAAGGAAGCGTGCAGCAATAAGTTATTCGATTGGGCCGCGCCAAAGCCCCCGCG
>PLSG01000079.1 GCA_003164155.1 Parachlamydiaceae bacterium
AGCATAAAAGCTCTCAAAATTGCCCTAAAAGGCTGAAGGCCTTTCTCATAGGAGCCTAGGGCAACGCCCTAGGTAAGCTAGATAAGGTTCCGCACGCTGAAAGCGTGCCGTATAGTGAATAAAATGACGACGTTATCATCTCAAGAGTTAGGGAAATTGAGATAAAAACCTACACCCAAAATTAGACCTATCTCCTTTCTATGGAGACATGAACATGTCTTCCAGCATCTATAGCTTGAGCTTTAAGCAGTGCTTCTGCACGTTTTTTGGTGATGTCTCCATAATTCTCTCCTCCAAAAGAGAGCCAGATTCAAACGTTTTGGGTCTTGATCACCTTTTTGGTCAATTTCTTGGGCAAGTCGTCGCTTTTGCCAACCACTTTATCGATTTTTCATGTCATGGCATTGCTGCTGTAGTCTGCCCGGAATACACACATTTGCTACCAAAGAATCAACGCTCTCTATGTGACTTTCAGGCGTGAAGGTGATTTTCGGCTTCCAAAGCACTTGAAAAAAAACAGACAACCTCGAATTCTAAGTTCGAAATTACAAGGTGTTTTTATGTACAGATCCCTTTCAGTAATTTTCCCTGGAAAGGGGATTTTCCCTTTGAGTAAACGCGTGCTAGCCCGAGGCCTATACCATCCATTAATTGATTTTTCCTGATTTCTGACCAGTTACGTTAATGGGATTTTTTTAAGCAGAATCCTGAAATTTTGCGATCGTAGGATTAAGCTGTCGAATTTGTTGGTATAGAACTGTGTGGTATCTGTGCTGTAAGTTCCAGCTAGGCTGGCTCCTAAAAATAGGAATATTTAGGTAAGCGCCTCCACTCGAGTGAGTGTGGGATGATGCAATGTAACTTCGCATTCTATAAGCGCAGGATGTGAACGAACTTTTTGGGTCACTTCTTGCACCTTTTCATAGGTAAATCCTAAATGATCCACACTACAAAGAATGATCTTCTTTTCTCCATTATCAATATAAAGCGCTATAGCCAGAAGAGGATCGTGAATTCCTAGCATCCCCTCACCTTTGCGTTCAGTGTAACCCGCAGAAGGGGTTCCTATAGAAGGTGTAATAGCGGCTTTTCCAATTCCTACATGGATTCGCTGCCATACTAATCGTGGGACGAACCAGCGCAAGGAACAAAAAATAACGCATAGCATTCATCAAAATCTCCTGACATAGGGAATTAATGAGACGATGCTAAGCAAAAAAATAATATTCGGCAATGAAAGCTGCGGAAAAAGAGCTGGATAGAAATGCCTTTACTAGCGATAATGGTAGCAGTTTCTACTGGACTTTTGACAAATGGTGGTCATTCTTAACCCCCGAATGGGGGTGAAGTATGTCGCACCGCGGTAGGCCACCATTTGAATGAGAAGTTGCGCGTAAGCCGACGATAAATTTGTCAAAAGTTCAGTTTCCAGGCCGTTATCAAAAATCACGATCCCCATGATGTAAGCGTGAAATATATTCAGACGCGTGCCTTTATCAAGCACCTTGAGGGGGCCTCTCCCAAACAATTTTCCCCCATCTATTTAATCCTCACCAAAAATGAGTATGAGCGCAAGCATGCTTTGGACAGCCTACTCACTTTTTTGCTGCCAGCTAGCCTCAATCGCGATTTATGTCTGAAGTACTTTGACGGAGATAGTCTGCAAAGCGCGGCGCTGTTTGAGGAGCTGGGGTCGCTTTCCTTTTTTTCGGCACAGCGCGTGGTAGTCATTCAAAACGCCGACAAGATGAAAAAAACTACGATGGAGCTCGTTGAAAAGTACTTCGCTTCCCCAAATCCCGCGGTATACTTGGTGCTGGCGGCCGCGGCTATTAATCATAACACCACGTTTTATAAAGCTGCTGAGAAAGCCGGCGTGGCCCTCGAAATTGCCGAAGAGAAGCCTTGGGAAAAAGAAAAGTCAGTGATGGCTTGGATGATGCAGAGGGCCACGGAAAACCGCAAGACGATGGCGGCAGAGGCCTGCCAAGTGCTGCTCAAGCACCTGGGAACCGATCAAACCCTCTTGCACAATGAATTGGAAAAACTTTTTTGCTACGTCGGCGAACGCACTTCCATCACGATGCAAGATGTCCATGCTATTTGCTCTGTGATTAACACCGAGACCATCTGGCAGTTGGGCGAGGCCATTTTCCGGCGCGATGCCCCGGCGGCACTGCGCATCGGTAAAGCCCTCTTGGAGGAAAGCGGCAATTTGATAGGATTGCTCAAGCAGATCAGGCATCAGTTCCAGACGCATTTTCAGATATGCTGCCTCTTAAATGCCGGAGGAGGGGCCACCGAAGTCTCTCAAGCTTACCCTTACATGCGCGGGGCTATACTAGAGCGCAACATGCAGCTTGCTCAAAGATATGGCATGTACAAATTTAAGCAAGGCATCTTATCCATCGATGAGGCGGAGTTAGCTGCTAAAAATAGCGGCACCGATCCCGAAGTACTCGCCGAAATGCTCATAATTAGATTGATTTAAGTAAACGAAATTAAGGGTAACAGGCTAAATCCCCTCGGAGGAACCGTGGGGATTTAGCCTAGAATTTCTAAATAATGAACGTGAATTTATAAGCTTTGCACTTTACGGATTAGGAAAGTCAGCTTATATGGTACATTTTGTCAGATGCTCCCGGTTCCTCCGGGAGTATCTGAACACTTACAATTAAGGAGTTTTATGTCCCCTAGCCCTCATTCAGACGAACCTTCACTCAAAGCAGAAGATGCCGTTAAAGGTCCTCAGCAAGGCGTATTGATGCTTCTCCCCAATCTCTTGGGCGATGTGCGCCACCATGAAGTATTCCTGCCGGCCAGCGTCGATAGAGCCGTAGCCAATATGGATGGTTTAATCGCCGAAAGCGAGCAGCAGGGGCTGCGTTTTCTCAAACGCTTCCAAACAAAAAAGCCGCCCAATGAGACTCCACTATCCCTATTCAACGAGCACACACCCGATAACGAAATTGATTTCTTGTTGGAGCCATTGTACAGAGGGGAGCGCTGGGGTTTTGTTTCCGATGCCGGTTTGCCTTGCATCGCCGATCCGGGCTCCCTTCTCGTCCACCGCGCGCGCCAATTAGGCATAGCAGTGCAGAGCTTCGTGGGTCCATCTTCATTTTTAATGTCTCTGATGTTGTCTGGACTGCCTGGACAGCGCTTCTACTTTCAGGGATATCTGGACAAAGAGCCCCAAAAGCGCAAAGTACAGATCCAGAAGTTGGAAAAGACTTCTCAGCAAGACAATGCCACGCAGATATTTATGGAAGCGCCGTATCGCAATAAGCATATGCTGGAATCTTTGATGGAGATGCTGTCCGACGAAACTCATCTGGCAGTAGTCTGGGATGTGACTTTGCCCACTCAAGGTATCGTCAGCCAACCCATTCGCTTGTGGAAGAAAAGCCCCTTGCCTAATATCGAGAAAAAACCAGCGGTCTTCTTGCTTTACTCTGGCAGTATTTAGTAACCCAAACTGTCCTACTCATTCTCTTATCTTGAAAATTTTACAGGATGGAAAAGATAGGAAAAAGATGGGCAGGATGAGGAACAGGACAAGGGGGTTGCCTTTATCTTTTTTATCCTGTTCCTTATCCTATTATCCTGTAATTTCCTTCACGAACCTATCCATTCTCTTATCTTGAAAATTTTACAGGATGGAAGGCATAGGAAAAAGATGGGCAGGATGAGGACAGGACAAGGGGCTGCCTTATCCTATTATCCTGTAATTTCACTCACGAACCTACCCATCCTCTTATCTTGAAATTTTACAGGATGGAAAAGATAGGAAAAAGATGGGCAGGATGAGGAACAAGACAAGTGGCTGCCCTTATCTTTTTTATCCTGTTCCTTATCCTATTATCCTGTAATTTCATTCACGAACCTACCCATCCTCTTATCCTGAAAATTTTACAGGATGGAAAGGATAGGAAAAAGATGGGCAGGATGTGGAACAAGACAAGGGGCTACCCTTATCTTTTTTATCCTGTTCCTNNTCCTATTATCCTGTAATTTCACTCATGAACCTATCCCTTTAGTTCAGGCTCAAGTCTTCGGGGATCATGGACAGGGAGGCGTATTTGCCGCCCATATCGCGCAGCAATGACTGCCAGATCTTGTCGGCAGGTGTGTAGAAAAGGGTTTTATAGGCGCACGGATGTAAAAACCAGCTGCCGTCGAGGAATTCTTGTTCTAGCTGTCCAGCTCCCCAGCCGGCATAGCCAAAGCACAAGAGAATGTCAGGGCCGTTTTCATCGGTGATAGCTTCTTGTAAAAACTGGAGATCACCCCCCAGATAGACATTATCGCAAATTTTTAATGTTTGATGGGGGATTTGATCCGAAGAGTGCAGCAGCATCATCTGGTTGGTTTGGACGGGGCCGCCCGCGCGTATGCCGATGCGGTGGTTGGAGAGGTTGTTGATGTTGATGATTTCTTCGGGCAGTTCCAGTTCCAAGCTTTTATTGACTACCAGTCCAAAGGATCCGTTTTCATTGTGCTCGCAAACTAAAACGACGGAGCGAAAGAAAAGCCCCGTTTCAAGTTCCGGAGTGGAAATGAGGAAGGTTCCCTTCTGAATATGCGAATAAGGCATATGTTCCATAAGTTCACAAGCTCCTAAAAAAGAGTGTTTTCTTTAATCCAGTTCAGAGCCCCTTTCCCTACACCACGTTTCGAAAACGAGCCAGGGGCCTGTTTTCTAGTTTGGCGTAGCACATGGCGCATCCGAGGCGCAACGCATATCTTCCATTTGCTGGTTATAGAGCT
>PLSG01000258.1:0-2166 GCA_003164155.1 Parachlamydiaceae bacterium
AAGATGGGTAGGATGAGGAAAAGGCTGCCCTAATCTTTTTTATCCTGTTCCTTATCCTATTATCCTGTAAAATTCATTCACGAACCTGGCCGCTCGGGAAGGCGTATGAGTGCCATATCCTGGGTGCGTCCGCCAGGAAAATAAACGCGGATGGGCACTTCAGACTGCGCGAGGTTGTAAACACCTGTCTCCACGACCGGAGCATTTGCCTTATCGGCAATTTTCCAATTGGCGCGTTGCGAATAGGGATCAACCCAGCCTTCTAGGGCATAGGTTTGATCGGTCGTGGCATTGTAGAAAGTGCCAGCGATTGCTCCGGCTTGGTTAAGGGCCAGCTGGACGAACATGTTTGGGGAGGCAGAGCTCTGGCTGTTTTTAGCCACAGCAAACACCCCAAGCGGCAGCCATTGATCGTTAGAAGAATCCGTCGTGGCAGTTTCAATTTGCTGTGACTGCTCTGCATAGGACGGCTGATTGTCCACGCTATTCGCATAGTCGAGAGGGCCCCAATAATTGTCGGAATAGCCATAATAATTAGGGGCGGCTTGCCATCCCAGCCAAGCACCTAAGCCTGTGGCAGTAGCAGCATGCCATCCATTTATCTTTCCATTGAGATATGCAGGTTGATAATGGTGTTTATCCCAAAAGTTTTGATTGAACCATGTTCCATGATTTGGTCGCTGCGCGTTGACGCTTGTGCGCACATTTTTTCCTATTTGCTGGAAATTTCGATTTTCTTCGATTCGGCTGTGCGACAGCTGACTTGTCCGATTGGATTGATTTAAGCGATTTGTGGGGTGATCCTTGACAAATTGCTGCATCTGAGCTTTTGTGGCCGTGTTTGCCCCTTGCCGATTGATTCCTGAAGATGATCTGGATGCGTTGGATGCATTGGGTTTATTGGGCTGACTAGGTTTATTGGGTTGATTGCCCGCGCGTTTTTGGTTGCCTCCCTCAGACCTGGCTGCTGGGGAAGGAGGAGCTGCTCGGCTCATCGAAGGGCTGCGTTGCATGCTGCGTCCGCCGGCATGTCCTGCATCTCCTCGGCCCTGAGCGCGGCCGCCGCCCCCTGCTGCTCTTGCGTTCAGCTCAACGCCACAGAGGAGGCTGCTGCACAGCAGGCCCATGGTAAAAATGCTTGATAATCTATGCATATGCCACCCTACCCTTTTTTTCTTTTTACAGTTAGCGGTTCAATATCTGGGAGCTGTTTGCCGTCTACTTCGCGTCCTGTCGATTCCCAAGTATAACTATCGCTGTCTATAGGGGTGAAGATATACACTGCCGAAGCGCGTTCGCCATCTGCCAAGGTGTAGGCGGTTTCTTCTACCCAGCTATGCTCTTGTTTAGTCCATGTGGCCTCTCCAAAGCCCCCATCGGAGTCAAATATCCACGAGCGGATCTGCTTGGCTTGGGGGTCCCAGCCGATGATTTGTGTGCCTTCTTGTTGTGCTTGCTCTTCGATGCTCACCGAAAACTTCTGATAGATGAAGTTTTTGGCTTTATCCCATTTGTAGGAGGTTTCAATTTCGACATCCTCGTCTT
The DNA here is from genome assembly GCA_003164155.1 of Parachlamydiaceae bacterium. Classification (GTDB taxonomy): domain Bacteria; phylum Chlamydiota; class Chlamydiia; order Chlamydiales; family Parachlamydiaceae; genus BOG-1457. Next base: position 1,546 of record PLSG01000258.1, read on the forward strand.
GATCCACCCACTGCCCAATCAGCCATTCCAGCTCTTTGAGGTGTTGATATTGATTGGGTGCAGAGGTCGTATCCACTTGGCGGGTTTGTTTGATTAGCCAGACCTGGTTTTGCTTTTCAAAAAAGGTCTTAAAGGCCGAGGCTTGGATTTCTTGACCGGCGCGCGTGATGGAGAATGTGCCTGTCTCCACAGCTTGACCTTCAGAGGGAAAAGTGATCGATCCTATCTGCACTTCCAGGTGAGTGTCTTCGCCCGCCTTAAAGCGCTCTTGAAAGGCCGCCTCTATAGCAGATCTGCCCGTGAGCACTTCGCCCGACTCTGGATTGGCGAGCTGTGCGTCTTCAGCCCAAAACGCGGCAATTGCCTTGGGGTCATGCTGATTATAGGCCGTTACATAAGCCAAAGTGCTTTTTCGGACGGCTTCTTTCTCATTTTTTTCCTGTTCACCGCAAGCCGATAGAGCCATGAGAGTAAGTAAAGCTACCAAAGGAAAATAATTCCTTAAATTCATACGGTTATCCTCAGGTTAGAAAATTTCTTGGCCAAGCGGCATATGCATTCTTTTGCGAATTAATTTTGTAACTCTTCACATCTCCCCTGATGAGCTGGCCGATCAGGGCT
>PLSG01000258.1:2192-8812 GCA_003164155.1 Parachlamydiaceae bacterium
AATTTCCGATTTTCTGCCCTGATCCAATTTCTCTCGTTTTCTCCGAGAGTATGTGAATAGTTACTTAATTTTTAGTTATATAGAGGGATGTATTTTTTGGAAAAAGATTTTCTCAATAACGCAAGCATAGAAACATATGTACTTTTAGGCCTCTGGCAGGACACGCGTGGGATCTTTTTTTATGGATAATCTGTGGCAAGCCCCGCCAACACGGCTTGTACATCTTCGACATCCTTTTCAGATGTGCTCCAGGAGGCGATGAGCCGCACTTCGCCTTTGTCCTTATCCCAGGCTATGCAACTGATTTTGTCTTGAATCAGAGGAATCCAGGCCGCCGGCGCGGTGAAAAAGATTTGATTGGACTCGACCGGGTAGCTTAAGCGCAACTGAGGAAGCTCTTGGATGAGCAAAGCAATCTGCTGGGCTTTATCATTTGCCTGCAAAGCTAGTTTGCGCCATAAATCATCTTTGAAGAGGGGGATATACTGGGCAGATAGAAAGCGCATTTTGGACATGAGCTGCAAAGCCTGCTTGTGCATGTGATCGCTGCCTTCTTGCAAGAGGGGATTGAAGATGACCAATGCCTCTGCGCCCATCAATCCATTTTTGGTGCCTCCCAGCGATAAGATGTCTAGTGGGACAATCTGAAGCATATCAGCAAAAGAAATTTTTAAGGCAGCCAGCGCATTATACAGACGGCTGCCATCCATATGCAGCAGGATGTTTTCTGCTTGGCAAAGCTGCCACACGGCTTTCAATTCATCCAAAGTATATACGGTGCCCACTTCAGTTGTCTGTGAAAGCGAGAGCACGCGCGGCGCGGTGGAATGCTTTCCAAAGGCCCTTTCGCTGGTGAGTTTTTTTTGCAGAGCTGCGCAGGTGATTTTGCCCTGCACATGGGGCATGCTTAAAAGCTTGCATCCCACAATCGATTCGGCAGCACCGCTTTCTTGATAGTTTATGTGGGCTATATCTGTACAAAGCACCGCTTCAAATCGTCGGCAAGCTAATTTAAGCGCGAGTACATTGGAGCCCGTTCCCGAAGGGACGATCAATACCTGGCAAGGGCGCCCAAAAGCTTGCTGGATAAGTCGATGCGCTTCTTCCGTCCATGCATCCGCGCCATAAGAGGGTGCATAGCCGGCGTTTGCTGCCAGGATCGCTTGCATGACGGTGGGATGTACTCCGGCGCAGTTATCGCTAGCTAGGCTGATTTTTTGATGGGGCATATAATCCCTCCTTTCTTTTTTTTAGATAAGTTGAATTTGTTTCAATGTTCAAATAATATACCTGATGAAGCGGGCCGACTTCAATGCGAAGTTATCAACACCTTTTCTTATATCCTGTCCCTAGTGAAAATTTTACAGGATGGATAGGATAGAAGATGATGGGAAGGATAAGGGAGATGGCTCTCATTATGCGAAGAAATGTTTTCGCTGTACTGGTGAATTAAGGCCTGTACACTTAGCGTAAAGGGCAGCGAAGAATAAGAATTAAATTGACTGTTTTTAGGTGATTGTGTATAATCAATTAACAACTTTACAAATATGTATCTATGTTTACCAAAAAATCCATTTCTCTATTTATCTTATCGCTCGTGGGCTTCATTGATGTAATGGGGGTCGGACTGGTCTATCCCATGTTTGCCTCTATGATATTTCAGGGGGATTGCGCGATTTTGCCGCCCGACTCTTCCGACGCTATGCGCGGAACTTGTTTAGGTATACTTTTGGCCACTATGCCCCTCACCCAATTCTTTAGCGCGCCCATTTTGGGCATGCTGTCTGATCAGATAGGGCGCAGAAAAATTGTGATCCCAGGACTGGCTTTGGGCGTTTTTGGATACATGCTGGCCATGGCAGCAGTCGGCATGGAAAGTTTTATCCTTTTGCTTGTATCGCGCATCGTCATTGGGATTTCGGCGGGGACCGCTTCGGTGGTGGGGGCGGCGATTGCCGATATAAGTTCATCTGAAGATAAAGCTAAAAATTTTGGCTTGTTTAATATGGGATGCGGCCTTGGATTTACTGTAGGTCCATTTCTTGGGGGGATTTTATCAGGTACCAATCTGTGGATAGTCGAGAGGTATGCGCTGCCATTTTTTGTAGCCGGCTTAGTAACCTTGATAAACCTGCTTTTAGTGGTGTTTTGGCTGACCGACAGCTACGTCCCCAAGACGGGAGGAAAACTCAGCCTAGGTCTGGGCATTCGCAATATTAAGAAAGCTTTTGTTTCTAAGGGTTTACAGGCTGTTTTTGCCGCCGTATTCCTAGCGTGTGTGGGCTGGTCGTTTTACTGGGAATTTGCGCCTGTGACCTGGATCAGTGCTTATAATTTTAGCACAGCTACCATAGGCAATTTCTACGCCTATGGCGCGGCTGTGTACGCTCTGAGCTGTGGCGTGCTTATCCGCCCCATTGTGAGCAGATATTCTAATCAGCATGTCCTTTGTTATGCCTTGATAGGCTGCGCGGCAGCTATCGGAATGCTGGCCTTCCATGCCAGCGAGATATGGCTATGGCTATATATCCCCTTGCAACAGTTTGCCATGGCTTTGTTTTGGCCTACGGCCGCTGCAGTGGTATCAAACTCGGCTAGCGAAGACGTACAAGGTGAGATTCTCGGAGTTTTGCAGTCGGTGGATTCATTGGCTTTTGCCGTGAGCCCTTTGATAGCCGGACCTTTGCTGGGCATCACCACCTCTATGCCCATAATTGTCGGCTCTTTGGCCATGCTGCTGGCTGCGGGGGTTATGGGAATGGTCCTTAAAAACGTCTCCACCTCTCCACAGGCAGCCAATAGCACCTGATCGCCAGCTTGTTACGAAAGAAGCAGCTTTTCCGAAGAGGCTGTGCCTCGACTTTGCGGAATCGAAGAGGCGATGTGCATGCGCCTTCCCTCTGCCTGCCCCATTTTTGAGGCAGTCTCACAATGGCGCACGGAGGAACGCTGAGATGACACTAAGTTTGTATAAGCTACTCTTGCTTGCTTAGAAAGGTTGCTTTCTAAAACAGTTAAGGCATACTGTTCTCCGGCAGAGAAGCTTTTGCGTTGGGAGTTCATTTTAGAGCAATAACCCTGTGCAAGGCCGCGATAAAAAGAGTTCTTGCTGGCGCTGCCTTTTAAGAATGGATTGAGCTGTCTTGTTTTTTCCCAAAGGCAATCCATTTCCCGATATAAAAAATGGCCCACATGCTCTGCTATGGCCACGTTGCTCTTGGTTCCAAAGATTTCAAGATAAGAATGTTCATCGCTGCGGTTCGTCACAGGATACACAAAGAAAAGCCGCAAAATCGAAGATATAGCAAGGGATTTAGCGGAAATTCTCTTTTCTTTGAAAAGCCGCTTGACGGCGTGCTCAGTTTCTTCAGGGAAATCTGTAGCTTCAGCAGAGGATTCACTTAGATTGTGTTTGAGAAGTAGTTCGTGGCTTTTTAAAGCCGCCTGCTCAGCTTCGTGAGGATTGGCGCTATTTGCCAAAGCCAAGAGTTTGTGGATTTTAGAAAGGACTTTGTCTGACTTTTCATCGCCTTCCATCGGCAGAGGTTCTACCGACTCTTCAGTGGTAGCCGCGGAAACTGATGGCCCCCAGCGATAGGTTTGGCAGACAGCATGAAATTCTTTCCCATGGTGTTCGACCAGTTTTCCGTGGATGATAAAGGTTAGATAATGTGCTATTTCATGCCTTAAAAGGTCTAGCAGCATGCGGTTGGGGAACTTTTCCAAACTCATCTTGAGGAATTTTTTGTTTATGCCAATCTCTTTGAAATGGCTATCAAAAAAGCCCAAGCGCTTAGGGTGTTCAAACGCCACTAACTTCAATCTATAGATTCCTGAATTTAAGCTATAGGCTCCATAATTGAAAAAAAATTCATCTTTTCGGAAAATGCAGCCAATTTCCCGCTCCAATATATCTTTAGCTAGATTTTCAAGTCTTTTGATAAACCCCACTAGGGTTTGAGAATATAGCTTATCTATGTGGTTGTCATGCTTGTCCATATCTTAGGCCTCCGGTTGCCTGTTGCCATAAATAACTCTTAATGCGTAGCAATTCTATCACCGATGGTTTTTTCCAGCAATTGAATACCGGGATATGGTCTTTCATTGATCGATTAGTTTGACGATGTACTGGTGGGGATGCTTTGTTTCCAATGAAAGAAATTTGTAGGATCGTATTTGTCTTTAATCTCGATTAAGGCTTTCACATGGTTTCCATAGTATAGCTTAAGATAATCTTTGCCAATATCATAATCGACTATGTTGGCATAGCAGAATTTGGAGACTTCGGCTGGAATTTTCGCATAGAATTGGCGACTAAGGGCTAAGACTTCTTCATTTTGCTCTGGACGATCCCAATAGTAGGCTTGATACCACCATCCAAAAGCATCGCGCGGAAAAAAAGCCGTGTGCTTTTCGGAGATTTTTCCACCCAAAGCTTCGAAGTTAAAATACACGAGATAATCTGGGTTGCGCGCATCCAGCTTTTGGAAGAATGCGGTGATTTCTTTAATGGCATCCTTGGTGATCGGTTTTTGCAAAATTCTAGATTTTGCCTTATTGAAAGGCAGTTTTGGCTCCGAAGCCCAATATTTAGAAATGGTGAGATAGTTGCCTTTGAATAATTTGACTTGGGGCTTTAAGTCTTTAAAAGCTTTTTTCCATTCGTCAAATTTCTCTGAGCCAATTTTAAGTCCAAAAATGCGTATTACCACAGGGGGCGTGTTGTCTGGTTCGGCACATATGTCATTGGGATGGCGAATGCCTAAGACCGATGTGATCTTATTTGGTAAAGTTTGGACCCATTTTTGCCAAGCATGGAAAATGGGTGAAATTTTCGCGGAGTCCCATTCCCAAATGAGTTCGTAAAATGTTACCTCTGGAATATAGTGCATATGAAATATGAACCCCAATACTATCCCATAAGACCCATTCCCACCGCCGCGCAGTGCCCAAAATAGATCGGGATGATGCTCTGCATTCACTTCTATGATTTTAGCATTTGCAGTAAGCAAGATGATGCTTTTGACTGAATCACAGGTCAATCCAAAAGAGCGGTCGATCAATCCAATCCCGCCGCCAAGGGTTAGTCCGGCGACACCGACTGTTGGGCATGTGCCCGTGGGAATGGCNNGCGCATCGATGACGGTTTGCAATCTACACCCAGCTCCAATATACACCTCGCTGCTTTCCAGGTCTGGTATAATAGCATTGAAATTTTGCAGATCGAAGATATAATCAGACGATAGCGATCCAGGCTCAAAGCAATGCCCACCAGAGCGCACTGAAAATTTCAGATGATGTTTTTTGAATGCTTTGAGGACATGTTTGGCTTCTGCATGGGTAGTGGGGGCTAAGATGGCTTTGGGAAAATACACAAAGCGCTTATTGAAATTGAGCCTGGCGGTATTGTAGTCTTGGCTAGTGGGATAGATGGCGTAGGATAGGTTTTGCAGTTCAGGAGGAATGCATTCGAGTCCGAGGGGTGGATTTTGAAAAGGGAAAAAATGATCACTCAAAGGCGCTTCTCTTTGGATCTGAGATTCCCAAGGGAATGCATGGAGTTCTAATGCATGGAGTTCTTCTGGTGTCGCATGCGCCTTTGTAGAAAAATTTAAACCTGCCAGCAAAATTAAAACCGCGACATGCATTTTCATGGGCTCTTCCACCTAAGCAAGGATTTATGGCAAATACTTTGTAAGTAATTGTTTTAATACGCCCTGTGAAGAGTTTTGGGCAAGCAAAAAATAGGCCAACTTCTTTTAAAATTTTTAAGACAAAAACACACACAAAGCACACAAAGAGGAAGAGGTCTACCATTCCCGATCCTCTTTGTCTCTTTGGGCTTAAGGAGAGCCCCATTTGTCAAAGACGGCGCGATTGCGTTGTTTGGCCATCAGCACTAAGCGTTCAAACGAAATGACTTCAAGATAAACTTGAAGACTTTGATCGAAGCCAAAATAAGCCATGCCGTCATTGGCAAGTGTTAAGTGCATGCTGCGGCAAATCTCCTGCATGCGCGCATTGAGATCGCAGACAATATAACAATAGCTGGGAATATGTGCAGAGGCAGATATGGGGCGTCCCGTGGGTGTGCAAACTTCGCCTTTGCGAATTTTATCCAGATAATCAAGAGCCCCTTTGAGTGAGTCTGTTTCTGCACCAGAGAAAACATTATTTTTCATGGGGCTTTTGATTTCAACTACCACTAGGGATGAGAGCTCTGGGGATGAGCCTTCTGAAACTAACAGGGGATTATCGCAGATGTTGAAGGGGTAAAAATCGGACAGCTCTTCCTTGGACATGCTATTGAGGGGGGTGACCTTGAGGGGCTTAGCGGAGGCTAAATAATCGTGAAAAGCCAGGCGTTCGTCTATAAGCCAAAGATTACAACTATCTAATGCAAGATCTTGAGAGTTCGCACGCATAGGCATCAGGAGGGCTTGTATCAATTGCTCGTTTTCATAGTTGCCAGCGATGCAGCCTTGGATGGCGCTGTCTAAAAAGTCTATGATAACTCTGCGATGGGAGGCGTAATTGGCTAGATCTGATTGCTTAAGAGCATTGGCATTATTCAGGTATTTCCGGAGCCTGTCTCGATAGTCATCGGAAGGCTCGTTCTT
>PLSG01000423.1:0-642 GCA_003164155.1 Parachlamydiaceae bacterium
TGACACAGTTAGTTCTGCTAAATTTGATCAAAAAAGTCGGCTTGCCAGCACTGCCCTTAAGCCCAGAACCCTCGCAGGGAATGGTAAAAATGGTGAAGAGGAAGTAATATCCAACTCAGCCTATGCCTCCAAAGCAACTTCGAGCACGCCACCCTCAATGACCTCGGCGGTTCCAGGAAAAAAAAAAGTCCCAACTGCTTCGAGCTCTGCTTCCCCTTTACCTGCCCCCTCTCCGACGACCTCAACGTCCCAAACCCCAGCGAAAAAAATGCCTGACAGTGCGCGTACTGGCAAGCCAAGGCGATTCAACGAAGGAAAAAACTAATCGCCAAAATCTCGTCAGTTAAAATGGCATTCACCCCCGTATGAGACAGTTGCAAAAGTCTACCTTTGGGCTTATGCAACTGCCTCGCATAGGGATGAAAGCCTATGCCATTAAATTAAAATTACACCTTGTCTTCTCCTAAACCCCGGAGGGGTGCCATCTGNNGCAAGTGAACCCTGGGTTAGGGTGTTAATTTTGTAGGGATTTTTGGAGTAATAAAATCACATGGATTTTAGCATACCATGATCGACCTGTTCTGTTCTATTCACCTCCGAATGGGGGAATGATTAATATTGCACCCCTGAAAGGCATAGTGT
>PLSG01000423.1:647-2543 GCA_003164155.1 Parachlamydiaceae bacterium
AGCCAGACCCCAATGAATGAAGGCATTTCATAGGATGTTGCTTGTCTAGGGCTTTATATCTCTATACTTTCCCCAGGGTTCACTTGCCGCCTTCGCGGCAGCGTACACCCTGGGCTTACAGATCTCCCTCTTAAATAGATGAAGATTTTTCCTTATTTCAAACAAACCTAGCTCTGAACTTACACACCCCAATTTAGCTTTTCCCTTTTTCTTCAGAATCTCCGAAAAGGGCATCAAAGGCGCTTTTTTTAGAAGGGGGAGAACCTGAAGCTGACTCATCCACAGCTTGGTTTTCAAGAGCAGAAGCATTCGGCGAAATATTGCCAAATAGCCTGTTTTCCACCTCCCGTTTGTCCTTTGCAGGCGCAGTTACCTTCCCTAAAATCTGGAAATCTTCGCAGAAATTGCTAGCTTCGCGGTCTGCGATGTATTTTGTGCCGGGAACCGCACAGTTATTGGGCAGGCCCGGTTTAAAGTTTGTGCAGTTGCGGCAGCAGTGCAACCAAGCTGAACAGGTTTCGCAGATAGCTCTAAAAGATAACTTGCGCGGGATATCGTAAAGTACAACTCCGCATTTCCAACAATTCATTATGCCTCCGGACAGTTGAAATTTCCAAAATATAGAGCCATGTGCTACCTTAAAATAACTACGCCTAAGGAGGGCCCACAAAGGAGAGACGAGTATGCACGAACCGCAATTTTATATGATCAGCACTATGCTATTTCCCAAACTACTAGGGGCGATCTATTTTTTTGTTTTCTTCCCATTTATCATACAGATCAGAGGGCTTATTGGTAAAGAAGGGATTCTACCCATTGAAAGCCATCTCGCTTTGTTGCGCACTCCTTTGGGCCGCAAACGCTTTTATGCCATGCCCACGCTTTTTTGGCTGAATGCCAGCGATGCAGCGCTCCTGGCCGTGCCCATTATTGGCACGGCACTTTCCCTGCTGCTCATCTGGGGAAGCTATCCTCCGCTGATATTGGCCATTCTATATGTGCTGCACTTATCGCTAATCGTGGCTGGACAGGATTTTTTGAGCTTTGGATGGGAGATGTTTTTGCTGGAGATCACCTTTAATACCATGTTGATAACCCTCACTCCCCAGCCCAATGCTCTTTTATGGATAAGCCTCAACCTTCTCTTATTCCGTTTCCACTTTCAAGGAGGAGCAGTCAAACTTCAAAGCGGCGATCTCACTTGGCGCAATCTCACTGCAATGGCTTACCACTACCAAACCCAGCCTATACCCAATACTGTAGCCTGGTATGCCCATAAGCTGCCAATGGGTTTTCAGAAATTTTCTACGGCCATGATGTTCTTTGTGGAATTAGTCGCACCATTTTTGCTATTTGGCACGCAAGAAATGCGCTTGGCGGCCTTTTTCTTGTTGTTTGGCCTGCAATTTGCGATTTGGCTGACCGGAAATTTTTCCTATCTCAATCATCTGACCGCGGTTTTTTGCATCATTTTGATCGGGGATAAATATTTCGAGCCCATCTGGGGTGCCGCGCCCCATCTTGAAGCCACTCCCCTATTTCTAGACATCGCTCTGACATCCATAGGAGGAGCCCTTGTGCTGTTGCAAGTCATGAATCTTTGGAACAGCTTCTTTCCTCAGCAAACTTTTAGCCGCATTCTATGGCATTTGCGGCGNNGAATTTTCGCCGTAATGACCACCAAGCGCTATGAAATAGTCATAGAAGGCAGTGAAGATGGGATCGTCTGGAAAGAATATCTTTTTAAGCACAAAGTATCGGAATTGAACCGCCGCCCCCGCCGCATTTCACCCTACCAACCTAGACTGGACTGGCAAGCCTGGTTTCTCCCCTTCCGCAATTTCAAACAGGTCGTCTGGTTTCAAAATTTCCTATTCCGGCTATTGACGGGATCTA
>PLSG01000456.1 GCA_003164155.1 Parachlamydiaceae bacterium
ATCATGAAATGGCTTGCACTGCAATTGATTCGTCTTTACCAGCTCTGTCTGAGCCCTTGGATTGGGCCCGTCTGTCGTTTTTATCCCTCCTGTTCGAATTATGCGGCCGAGGCCTTTCAAAAATTCGGCTTTTGCAAGGGCTTATGGCTTACCCTCAAGCGGCTAGTCAAATGCCATCCATGGCATCCCGGCGGATGCGATTACATTCCTTAATTAACCCAACTTGCTAGTCCATGCTACCTTAATCCGGTTCCTCCGGATTAAGNNCCTCTTAATCCGGTTCCTCCGGATTAAGAGGGACTAGCAACTTGGGTTACTTGTAGTTTTTGAGTTTGTCGATCCATTCATCGGGGATTCCGGCAGATCGCCTTGTATCTTCGTGGACGTAAAAGCCGCGCGCCCGCTTAGGGGTGAGTAAGGTGGAGGTCAGTGTGTGCTCCCAGGCTTCCCATTCAGAATGTTTTTCAGGCTTCCATTTGCGTAGCCATTGCCATCCAAAGCGCACATGGGCCATTTCGTCGCGCACAATAGTGGCCATCAGTGCAGCTGATTCAGCGTCGCCTTTGGCCATAAAAGATTTTCCATACATGGGAGCAAAATCCAGATTTGCCATTTCAAATGTCAGGCTCATCATACTCACGTAGTGCATCGGGGAGGATATGTAAGGGGTGTGCATCCAGAAGTGTCGATATAGCGGCAGGTCGCCAAATTGCACTCCCAATTCGCCCATTCTTTTCACGTAGAGGCGCACATGTCCCTGTTCTTCATGCAGGGTATGAGCTAGTCCTTTGCGGAAAGAGGGGGGAGCTTCAGGGAATGCCAGCAGAGTGTAGGCCATGATCTCTACGGCCAGCAGCTCATGGCCGGCAAATCTGTGGAGGCAGATAGCGCGCTTGTGGGGGTCGGCGTGGTCTTGAAAAGGAGGGAGCTTTTCCTCGCGGCTGTGCAGGCTGAATTCCATGCCCAGAGGCCTTGAAGGGGTTTTCCAGAGCAAGGCGGGCCCCGGCAAGGCGTCGGTGAGGGCCTCGGGCTCAAGGAGCTTTTCCGCCATGGTATCGGCGGATAAGATGCGCATGGCCCAGTCGCGTATTTCCATTTCATGTCCCCATGCAAATTATTCGATGCTCAGCACGTGGTAAGCGGGGAAGGCAAAGTTATTATTAGCTCGTGGTGCGGCGAGGATCGTCACTTCTTGTCCCAATTTTTCCTGCAAATTGACCTGCGTGCTATATAAAAAGGCGATGGGCAAGTTGCTGCCCTTGGCCACGAGGATAAAGTCGCCAGGTCTATTTTTGACTGGTCGGTTATAGGCTTCGACAATGCCAGAAAGCTTGACGCCGTGCAGTTGCTCTTGTTGATAGAATTCAAGCATCGATAGATCGCCGTTTAGCGCTTTCCAATTTTCGTAGTAGCCTATTTCAAGGGGATGCCAGTTCTGCATCTTGTCGGCTATGGGCAGCGCTTTAGGCGGAGGTGTGGGGGTGTGAGCGGCCGCAGGGGCTGACTCGTCACTTTTGGGCATCTGGCTGGCAGCTAGGTCTTCAATGGATTTTTCCTGGATTTCCTTTTGCAGCTTTTTTTCCAACTCATTTAGGCGTTCTTGCTGTGCTAGAATCTGGCTGTTGAGTTGTTGCTTCTGAGCGTCAGATTGCTGTGCAGTGCTCTCTAAATAGGCGATTTTCTTTTGTCTATAGGCCTCTTGCAGTTGGGTGGTGAAGTCTTTGGCTTTAGCGACTTGAACCGGAAATTCGGCATAGTCTTTGATCACTTTGTTATAGCTGGCCACGACTCCGTCGATATTGATCTCATTGAAGGATTTGGCCATCTCTTGCTGTTCTATCTGATGGCTGGCACTTAGCAGATTGATCACTTCTTGGCGCCTGCGCTCCAGCGTGGTCAGCATATGCCGGTCGCCAATTTTTTCGACAAATTCTTTAGCCACAAAGAAACGCGTAGCATCGGGAGGCGTTATCTCCATCCACTTGCTGTTTTGAGGACTGACTGTGCCCTCAACGCGGTCGCCAGAGTTGAGTTGAGCGATCACGGTGGCATCTATAGCTGGCTCTAAGCGCACGTTGACGTGCGAGCCTTCGACCACTTGGTCGAGGATAAAAGTCCGGAAAACATAGGCTTTGAGGTCTTTAGGCGGCAGCACGGCGAAAAAGTCCTCGGCCTCGCCAACGACAATCAACATATCATCTTTAGATAGAGTGCGTACTATAGCGCTATCCATTGTGGCTTGAGAACGCAAACGCACTTTATTTTTGATGATCTTTCCCGTAAAAGGCGCAATGGGTTTTATCAAGAGAAGGGCATTCCCAATCTCCGTCGAAGCGCCGTTAACGGACGATGTGCGACGGTTGTTCTCTCTTTTTGATGGCAGTTCGGCAGTGTTTTCGGTAGCTAGCAGTATGGGTTCAGAGGGCATTGACGATGTGCTATGCAAGCTAGTAGCAAAAGCCATGACACATGCATAATAAGGGAAGAGGGTTTTCCACATAGAGTGAACTCCTAGGTAAGGAAAAAGTTGCGCAGGGTAGGTAATTTTGTCTACGGAGATTATAAGAACAGATGAGTTTAATTACAACTATTCGGTCGACAAATTGCGGAAAATTGAACCAAAGAGAGATGAAGAACATAAGTCATGTTTCAGAGAAAGCCATTTGCGCTAAGAAATTGGCCGCAAAAGAACACACAAAACGCAAAGCGCACATTTCTTTCTGGCGTTCTTTGCGCTCTTTTGCGGCCAATTCTTCTTAAATTAGCTTTGGAGTATAGCTAAAATGTGTTCGCAACCCTGCTTGCCGCATGTGCAGCCTACAGGATGACCCAGATAGACGCTATATTTTTCGGATTGATCCAATTTGTTTATGACCGAAAATAGCTTATCCCCAATCTGCGCTATCTCCCATTGCTGAAACTTCAGTTCCTCGTCCGCCACAGATTCCTCATGCTCCGCCACTGGTTCCTCATGAGATTCTTCAAGAGGCTTCCCCTTGTGAATGGCTCTGGCTACTTGGCAAAAGACGCAGTTGCAATGGGCTATGGGCTGGGGAAGGGCCGCAGCGTCCTCAGGTGCGATAATTTGGGAAATTGCGGCAATTTTATTCAAGATCTCTTTGGGGAGCTCCGGCATGGCCGCTTGGGCTGGATTGTGCTGCATAGCAGAGCCCATATTGTCGAGAGCCCCAAAGTCAAAACGCAGCGGTGCTTCTGGCGGCATATGCGCGAGGTTTTGGGATTGAAAGGGGGATTTAGGTTCAGGCAGCAGACTTTCCACGCCTGGCAATTGTCCAAGTAGCCGACTTTCTTCTTCGTGGTTGACTTCAACGAACTGGGCATGTGCATCGAAAATCTTTTCGATGACCGCACCAGGTAAATTGGGTATATGAATAGGCTCCCCTTCCATCAAGGTGATGATCAGCACATTTTCTTTCATGTGCAGGGAATACACATTATGCCAAATTGTCGATATATAAGGGGGGATGCTTAATATTCTATCATTTATTTTCATAATTACTAATCCTCATCTTTTGAGGTTTTTGTGTATAAAGTGTTACACATTGCTTAACCTAGCTCTATTCTAGCACATTCTATTTTTTCATGTCAAGCTGTGATCTGCAATTTTAGCAGTCTGTTAAATTGAGTGCTGGAAATTTTGTGCTATTCCCTTTCCCCTGTGTGGTTAAGCAAAAAAGATGGACATACCCCTCTTTTCTTTTGGATCCTTAAAATAACTGTGATATATAGTGAGCCTTTAAAGCCCCCTATCAAAGCTTCCTTGGCCGATCTTATAATCAGGAGAGTACACTGTGAGCCGTAAAACTTTTGTCATAGACACCAACGTATTGATACACGATCCCGAAGCCATTACGAAATTCGCGCGCAACAACGTAGTCATCCCTCTGACTGTGTTGGAAGAGCTGGACACCATGAAGCGCTTGCCCAATGAATTGGGTAAGAATTCGCGGGCAGTCATTCGCTTTCTAGATTCGTTAAAGAATTTAGGTGAAGGAAATCTACATCAGGGAGTTAAGATTGAAAACGGAGCTATCATCCGCATCGGATTGGAAATCAAGGCTGACTTCAACCACATCCTTGCGCTTTCCATCAACGATAATCGCATTCTTATGGCGGCTTATTTCCTCAAGGAAAAAGGGGAAAATGTAGTCTTCGTTTCCAAGGATTTCGCCGCAAGGATCAAAGCCGAAGCGATTGGATTGGAAGCTGAAGATTATGAAAACCTAAAATTTTCCTACTCTTCGATTTACAAGGGCATTCGCAAAATCGAGATCACTAAAAATGAAATTGACCATTTCTATAAGGATGGGCACATTGCCATTCCCGATTTGGTTTGTTATCCCAATGAATATATCATCATGACTTCTCCTGAGCACTCTTCAGCAGTGGGTAAATTCGATCCTCATCGCAACCATATAGAACCATTATTGAAAATTTCCAATATCTGGGGGATAAAGCCGCGCAATGTGGAACAGCGCTGCGTGGTGGATCTACTTTTGCGCGATGATATCAAGCTGGTTACTTTGATGGGTCCAGCAGGAACCGGTAAGACCTTGCTGGCTTTGGCCTGCGGGTTGCGCAAAGTTTTCGACGAAGGGGCGTACTCGCGCATTCTGGTCAGCCGTCCCATAGTACCTTTGGGAAAGGATATCGGATACCTTCCTGGCACAAAGGAAGAAAAACTTTTCAACTGGATGCAGCCTATTTACGACAACCTGGAGTACCTGTGCGACTCCTCAGGCAACGAGCCAAGCGAAACTTTGCGTTGGGTGATGGAAAGCAAGAAAATAGAGATGGAGGCCGTGACTTATATTCGCGGCCGTTCTTTGCCCAAAATGTTTATCATCGTAGACGAGGCCCAAAACCTCACTCCACATGAAGTCAAAACCATTATTTCGCGCGCGGGAGAAGGCACTAAAGTTATCTTAGCCGGCGATCCGACGCAAATTGATAATCCCTATCTCGACAAAGACTCAAATGGCTTGACCTATACGGTGGGGAAATTCGCCGATCAGAAGATCTATGGGCATGTCTTCTTGGATAAAACCGAACGTTCAGAATTGGCCGCCATTGCCACAGCGGTGCTATAACTAGTACGTTGTTAAGGTAGATGTTATTCTTAGCTCTGTAGTTCGATGCCACCTGCACACCTTTCAGGGCATAGGCATCAACCTAAAAACATCGTTGAAAAATGACCCCACAAATCACTGGGGAGATATTGTTGAGGAAAAAACGTTTTAGT